>JANWJU010000015.1 GCA_025451775.1 Terriglobales bacterium | reverse complement strand
GGGGGCGCCACGTCCGGCCGGGACGCCCGGGCCCCAGTTCAGCGGCGGTCGAGGCCAAAAACTGGCGGTAGGTGGCGGGCGTCCACAAGCCGCTGCGGGTCGCCTCGATGTTGCCCAGAAAATCGGTGAGCCCTTCGTAGACCCAGAGCAGGTCATCCTGCATGGGGGCTGCAAACGGCGCCGACGCCAAATCGGCGGGACGGCGGAATTTGCCGTTCCAGGAGTGGATGAACTCGTGCGGCAGGATCTCGCCCACCACCCGCAGCCCGCCCGGGCTGAGCAGCGTCCGCTCCGGCAGACGGCTGTCGTCGGATTCGTGATGCTCCAGGCCGAAGTGGGCCACGTGATCGCTCAGCGTCAGCAGGAAGTGGTAGTCGCGGTAGTGGCGGGAGCCGAACAGCTTGCCGGTCTCCGCCACCAGATTCGTCATGTCGGGTTGCAATGCGGGCGGAAAATTCAGCGCCGCCGGGCTATCGGCGACCACATCCAGCTCGTGATGGATCTTCTCGCCTGGCGGCGTGATATCCAGCTCGCGATAGTACGCGCCGGCGATCACGGGCGAATCCACCAGTTCGTCCAAGTTGGTGGTTTTGAACGAGAGCTCGTTACCGGAGCGGTGGTCAAGCGGCAGCGCCGTGCCGTAGTTCCAATCCGCCGGCAGGATCAGGTTGGCCTGCACCGGCAGCGCGGTGGCCGGGAGGTTGGACGGATAGAGCACATTCTGGTTCCAACTGATGTCGACCAGCTTATCGGTCGCCGAGCCGCCCGAGGTGTACTCGCCCGAGCTCCCCTCGATGTAGTCGAAGGCGATATCGAGGGTGGTCACGCCCGCCGGGATCTCGAGGTGAAAGGTGAACACGTCGAGGGGATCGCGGTTCCAGGCGATCTCCTTGCCGTTGGCGGTGAAGTGCAGGCCGGTGACGTTGCCGATGGGTCCGTCGGGCTCGTGCTCGCCCGGAATCCACTTGGGATAGTCGAGCGTCAGCGCGCCCGGCTCGACCGGCATGCGCATGCGGATATGGAGTATCTTCAACGGCGCCTGGCTGGCGTCCACGGTCAGTGTGACCGGGGTCGCCGTTTGCGCCATCGCACCGGTCCCCCAGGCACATAAAAAGCTGCAAACGGCCACCACCAATAGCACACGCAGGAAGCGCATGGTTTATGTTCTCACAGGGCACCGCGCTGTGTTGGTTACAGCGCCTTCATGCAGGCCAGGAACAGGGCGTCAAAGGCGGCGCCGGGGTCGCGCTGCAGCGCCAGTTGCACGGCGCGGGCGGCGACCGGCGCCGCGTAGCCAAGGTTCATCAAGGCGCTGACCACGTCGTCGGCGGGTCCGGCGGGCAGGGCGGTGGCGGGTTCGCTGCCGCTGGCGGCTGAGCCCAGCTTGTCCCGGAGCTCGACGACCAAGCGTTCGGCGGTTTTTTTGCCAATGCCGGGGATGGCGGTCAAGCGAGCGTGATCGCCGGCGCGGATGGCCGCCGCCAGCGCCTCGGCCGGCAACCCGGAGAGAATTGCCAACGCCAACTTGGGGCCAACTCCATTCACCGTGATCAACTTCTCGAACACCTGCTTTTCCGCTGCTTGGGCGAAACCAAAGAGCTGGATGGCGTCCTCGCGCACCTGGGTGTAAACATGCAAGGCCACTTCGCCGCCGGCGCCGGGAAGCTGCGCATAAGTCGACACCGGCACCAGCAGTTCATAGCCCACGCCATGCACATCCAGCACGATGCGGGCCGGGTGCCGCGCCAGCAGCACGCCTTTGAGATGGGCGATCACGCCACCTCCCCGGCAGGGCCGCTGGCTGGCGCCGTGACGGCCGTGCCGGCGACCAACTCGGGCAGACCCGCGCCCTCGATCCAGCCCTCCTGGGCGGCCAGTTGGACAAAGCGGCGCAACCCGTGGTGGTGGGCGGCGGTGAGCCGGTAGGCCACGTTGTCGGCGAGGTAGCGGCGCACTTCGGCGGGGGCGATCTGCAACCGCGGCGCCCACATCCGGACCAGCTCCTCGCTCGCCTCCAGCCCCGCCGCCAGCGCCGCGTGCAGCCGCGCCAGCAGCCAGCCGCGGTGAGCCTCAAACGCCGGCGCGCGGATGCCCCACAGCGCGAAAACAAACGGCAAACCCGTCCACGCGCGCCACTCCTGCGCCAGATCGTAGACATGCAGATGCCGGGCGGCGCCGCTGACGCGCAGTTGCAGCGCCGGGTCCCCGATCAGCAGCACGGCATCGGCGGTCTCCAGCGCCTCCCGCCACCCCGCCCCCGCCGCCCCCGTCACTGATGTCACCGCCGTGGCCGCCGCGCCCCAGCGCCGCCGCAGCAGCAATTGCGCCAGCACGGCCGAGGTGCGCGAGGCCGCGTCCAGCACCACCGTGCGCACTTGCGCCGGCGGCCGCCGGCTCACCAATAGAATGCTGCGCACTTCCGCCCCCTCGTGGTCGGCCACGGCCACCCCCAAGTCCGCCAGCCCCACCAGCCCCGGAATCCGCGCCAGCTCGATGGCCGGAATCACGCCCAAGTCGGCCGTGCCATCGCGCAGCGCGTCCGCGCAGGCCGAGGGCAGCGTGTAGGCGAGCGCAAAGCGCGGATCCGCCTCCAAGCCCCACATCAGTGGCGCGGCGTTCAAAAACTCGATGGCGGCGATGCGCAACGGCATGGATTCAGCCACCGGCCAGTATAAGGGAAACGCCGCCCCACTCGGGCGCGTCCTTGATTTATGCGCCTCCATACCTGGAAAATGGTCCGCTACAATACAGGGGAGATGAACACCGGCATGCTGAAACCGACCGTAATCGTGGCCACGCTGGCGCTGGGACTGGCCGGCGGCGCTTGGGCGCAAGGGAGTGGCGTCAACCCGCCCGTGGTCGCACCGGGCCAAAATCCGCCCGTGGCGAGCAGTATCCCCCCTCCTCTCGCGCAGCCCCCCTCCCTCTACGGCGGTCCCTGGGAGGTTTTTGTAGGCGGCTCCATGCAGTTCGCCAAGGCCACCACCGCCAACCAGACCGCGATCAACAGCGCCAATGTCGCCGGCGGGCAAGCCGCCTTGCGCCTGCACTTCGCCGATTCGAGCGCCATCGAGATGCGCTACGCCATCGCCTGGCCCACCCAAACCTACGGCCTCACCGGCACCGTGCACGCGCGCGCTTGGGAGATCTCGTTCGACTACGTGTACACACTCCCCACCGAGAGCCGGTTTAAGCCGTTTCTCGAAGGCGGCGGCGGCGTCATCACCTATACCCCGACCGGCGCCAACAACCCCTCCTATGCGGTGAGCCAACGCAAGCTGGCGGCCAACTACGGCGGCGGCTTGGAGATCGCCCTGCGCGGCCACCTCGGCCTGCGGGCCGAGTACCGCGGACTCATCTACCGTATCCCCGACTTCGGCGGCATCCGCATCACCAGCTGGAACCACATGCCCGAGCCCGACATCGGCCTCGTCTGGCATTTCTAAGGTGGCTCGCCACTTTTCGCTGGGTCGCTCCCGCTGGTCGCTTGAGCGGGCTTCGATTGGCGCCAGGGGACGCCCGCTCTGCTCGTGGCATCTCCAAGCTGCCTCCACTGGTGGCGGCACACGAGCGGGGCGCGTAGCCAAGCGGGCGGCGCAGCCGGGCGCCCGCGCCAAATAACGTCGTAGAATTGAGCTATGTTCAACCGGCACTCAGGCTGGCTGTTGTTGGCGCTTGCCATTGTCTTGGCGGCGGGCGCCGCGTTCGCGGTGAAAGTGCACCCCAAAACGGCCTTGGCAGCGCAGCCAGCGGCACCGTCAACGACACAGGCGACAACCCCGGCAACGACACCTGCGGCGGCACAGCCGGCGCTTGAGGTTTACCTGTTCAAGAACCCCAAGCCGGCGCCCAGCCTGCAGGTCACCACCCTCGATGGCCGCCATCTCAGCCTTGCCAGCCTGCGCGGCAAGGTGGTGCTGCTGAACTTCTGGGCCACCTGGTGCGGCCCCTGCCGCGAAGAGATTCCCGAGTTCGAGCGGCTGCAGAAGCAGTACGCCGGCCAGCTCCAGGTCGTCGGCATGTCGGTGGATGAGCTGCCGCCGGCGGCCGTGCAGAAAGTCGCCGCGCAGATGGGCATCAACTATCCGGTGGCCATGGCGCCCTCGGCCGTGCAGGCGCGTTTTGGCGGTTCGCCCGTGTTCCCTTCCATTCCGGTGACCATGGTGATCGACCGCCAAGGGAACATCCAACAGAAAAACCACGGCGCCAACAGCTACGAGGTCTTCAACGCCGAAATCCGGGCCCTGCTGGAACTGCCCATGAACGGCGTGCACGTGGCCCGCATCGACCAGCTCTCACCAGATGGCAAAGTGGGCACAATCGACATCCCGGGCATCGCCGCAGCGCTGAAGAAGCTCACCCCGGCACAGCGGCAACAGGCGCTGGCGGCGCTGAACCAACAAGCTTGCAGCTGCGGTTGCGAATGGTCGTTGGCCACCTGCCGGGTGAAGGACCCGTCCTGCGGATTCAGCCTGCCCGAGGCTAAGCAACTGATCGCGTCGCTTGCCAGTGGAGATGCCAGCGGGCGGCCGTCAGCCGCTAAAATGGCGCCCTAAAGCGCGACCGTTAATTCGCGGGCGAGTTCGCCGGCTGGTCGCCAGACTGGTCGGTCGGCGCGTCCTCTCCCTCGGCGAACGGGTCCACGTACTCATCCAAGCCCTCGTAGGGGTTGAAGGCGTAGTCGATTTCGTTGTTGCTGCTGGGGATGCCCAAGGCCTTCTCCTGCTTCCGGACGGAGCGGCGATCCACCTTACCGCGCTGCTTTTCCTGCCGCGCTTTTTCTTTCTGCCTTTTCTGAAACGTCGGACCAGAACGACCCGCCATGGGAACCTCCCTGGTTTGGAAGATGAACGCCAGCGCTGGCGCTGCTAGCTCATATTGTAGCAGGCGCCCACCCAGCCCCCAGCCGGCCTTGGAGAGCTGACGTGCATACATGAGTCGGAAGCCCACCGGTTGGCATCATGCATGCAGAGGAGAAGCTCAAGAGGTTCCAGAAGTTGTTGCGCACCATCCGCAAGCATCCCATCGCCGGCTTGATTCTCGCTCTCAGTTTGGAAGCCTGGCTGGCCATCCCCGGCGAAGCCATGATCGCGGTGGCCGCCTCAAGCCTGGTCAGCCGCGCTGGCGGCGGCTTGCGCCTGGCGCTGGGCGGCATGACCGGAATGCTGATCAACGATCTGGCGCTGTTCGGTCTCAGCCGCATCGGACGCGGCGTTTTGGTGGGCTGGCTGGGAGTGCACGGGTGGCACTGGCATCTGTCGGCGCAGGTGGTGATGGGTGCGAAGTTTTTGCCTCCACTACGCAGCGCCGCCTATCTCATTTACGGCCTGCAGGGGGTGCCGCTGTTGCGCTTCCTCGAGGTTTCGCT
>JANWJU010000014.1 GCA_025451775.1 Terriglobales bacterium | reverse complement strand
GTTTGCAGCCGCCCCTCGACATACACGCTCGAGCCTTTGGTGAGATATTGGGCCGCGGTTTCAGCGAGTTTGGCCCACAAAACGATGTTATGCCACTCGGTTTTTTCCTGGAACTCGCCGCTGTTTTTATCCTTCCAACGTTCGCTGGTGGCCAGGCTGAACTTGGTGACGGCTTGTCCGGAAGGGGTGTACTTCAATTCGGGGTCTTTACCCAGACGCCCGAGCAGGATGACTTTGTTGACGCTGCGCGACATAATGTACCTCGTTCGTATGCCACGCCCGCTGTATGTTGCTCCGCGGGCGGGAGTTCAAGCCATTCTACGCGAAATTAACGGGCACGGGCGTCCGGCTCATGCACGCCCAGCCAAAGATCTGTAAAATGGAATGGTGGCTTCCGTGAATTGGTAGAATTGCGTACTTCCCCGCCCCACCCGTGCAATACCTCCTCCTCCATTTCGGCTACGCCTTCCTGGTGTTTGGGCTGATCATCGAGGGTGACGCGACGCTGGTGGCCGCGATGATCCTGGCCAGCCATCCCGGCAACCCCTACTTCGACCTGCGCTGGGTGTTGGGTATTGCCTTGGGCGTGACCGTGGGCGGCAATGAGCTGCTCTACGAAGTCGGGGCGCTGGGCTGGGTCGGCAACCGCATCGGCACCGGCCGACACTATCAGCGCGCCTCACGCTGGCTGCACAGTTCCCGTACGGGCCTGCTGTCGCTGCTGTTCTCGCGCTTCATGTGGGGGTTCAGGCTGGTGATTCCCGTGGCGGCGGGCGTGCTCCACATTAAGCGCCGGCGGTTCTCGCTCAGCAACCTGATTGGCGGTACGGTCTGGGTCGGCCTGCTGGCCTACTTTGGCGTGGCGTTGCAAGCGCTGTTCACGCTTTTGCACGAGGACCTGCTGCGATTCCAGTCGCACATCGCCGTGGGCGTGTTCCTGCTGGGCATCTTGATCGGCTTGGGTACGATTCCGTGGCAAATCATGCGCCGGAGCGGGCGGCAGGCGCCGCGGCCAGTGCAGCGCCCAGTGCCACGTCAGGGGCAACGCGACGGCGCGCAGGGCTGGCAACAGCGACCGCGGGCCAGCCGGGCGGCGGCGCCGCCGCCCGCTCCCGGTGCGGCGACCTCGGCGGCCGCGCCGCGGCCACCCTCCGTCCACCACCACGTTTCCCCTTGACGGCAGGTTATCCTGCTGAATATAGTGAGCTTAGTGATAAAGCTGGACATCATCAATGCCGTCGTTCACCGCACCGGATTGAGCAAAGCGCAAGCCGAACAGGCGGTGGAGGCGGTGTTTGAGCGTATGAAGACCGCGCTCGAGCAGGACGACCGGATCGAATTGCGCGGTTTTGGCGTTTTCAGCGTGCGCCCCCGCAAGACCGGCGTGGGACGCAACCCGCGCACCGGCGCCGAGGTCACCATCGCGCCAGGCAAGTCGGTGCGCTTCCGCCCCGGCAAAGAAATGAGCAGTATTGAATAATTGAGCGCGGGCGCCCGGCTGGCGCCGCCCGCTCCGCCGCCAGCGCGTCGCGGGGGCCCCTGAGCCCCGCTCGTGCGCTGGCGGCCTCTACGTCCGAGCGACCAGCGCGAGCGGCTGGGTTGATCTTTGGCCTTGAGGCCTTAAAAGTCGGCTGCCGCGCCCAGCGGCGGCGGCGGTCATTATAGGAGCATGAGCGATTCCAACGCCGGGCTGCCGCCGCCTGACGCGCAAATATTTTGGGGGCCCCAGCTGTGGGCCACGCCCCGCGCCGCGTGTATTCCGGCACCGTGGCCAAAGTGGCGGCTGGCGGCCGGGCTGTTTGCGCTGACGTGGCTGAGCACCACGGTGGTGGGTGCGCGGCTGGCGTTCAACTTTGGCCGGCATCTGCCGGCCTACGCCAACAACACCGACCTGTTTCCGTTCCTGTGGGCGTGGCGCCATCCGGGACTGCTGTGGGCGGGGCTGCCGTTCAGCACGGCGCTGATGGCGATCCTGCTGGCGCACGAGTTGGGGCATTTCTTCGCCTGCCGGTACTACCGGCTGGATTCCACCCTGCCGATGTTTTTGCCGACGCCCACCCTGATCGGGACCATGGGGGCGTTCATTCGCATTAAGGAGAGCTTCCACAACCGGCGCGAGGTGTTTGATGTGGGCATTGCCGGGCCGCTGGCGGGCATGGTGCTGACCGTGCCGCTTTTGATCTACGGTTTGGCCTCCTCGCGCGTGCTGACGAGCGCCGCCGTGGGGCGGTCCTGGATCGAGTTTGGCTGGCCGCCGCTGGTGAGCTGGATCGCCGCTTGGTGGCATCCCGGGGTGCCGGCGACACGAGTGGCGCTGTCGCCGCTGGCGCGGGCGGGGTGGCTGGGGTTGCTGGTCACCATGCTGAATCTCATTCCCGGCGCGCAACTCGACGGCGGCCACATCGCCTATGCGGTGGCGCCGCGGTTGCATCGCATCACCTCCTGGGCGGCCCTGGTGATCCTGGCGGCGATGGGCTGGTTGTACTGGCCGGGTTGGTACGTGTTCGCGGCCTTGATCGGCGTGATGCGCGTGCGGCATCCGTTTGTGCCCGAGATGGAGCCGTTGGGCGGCAGCCGCACGCTGCTGGCCGTGCTGGCATTGGTCATCTTTATCGCCGCCTTCACGCCCCTACCGATTTTTCAGTAGCGCCCAGCGGACGGCGACAGCCGGGCGCCTGCGCTCTATGACTAGTACCGAGAGCGCAGGAGCGGGGCTCGGGGCCCCGCGATGCGCTCTTGGCCCAGCGGGCGGCGAAGCCGGGCGCCCGCGCGCTATGACTAGAACCGAGAGCGCAGGAGCGGGGCTCAGGGGCCCCCGCGATGCGCTCTCGGCCCAGCGGGCGGCGAAGCCGGGCGCCCGCGCTCTATTAAAGACTCAACGGGTCGACATCGATGACTAGGGCGGTGGCCGGAAAGCGATGCGCCTGCGTGAAAGTGCGCAGCGAGGCGAGCAGGCCGCCCAGTTCGCGCCGGCTCGAGCTCTTGAACAGGAACTGAAACCGGTACTCGGTCTTGGCCCGCGCCACTAACGCCGGCGACGGTCCCAGCAGGCGCGTGCCGGGGGCAGTGGCGAGTTGGGCGCGCAGGTGTTCTCCGGCCTGGGTGGTGAGTTGGAGGACGCGGTCGTAGTTGGCGTGGCGGATCTGCACCAGCGCCAACGCGGCAAAGGGTGGGTAGTGCATCCAGCGGCGGAACTGCGCTTCCTTTTCAAAAAAGCCGGCGTAGTCGCCCTGGCTGGCGGCGGTGACGGCGTAGTGCTCGGGATGCTGCACCTGCACGATGACCTCGCCAGGATGCTCGCCGCGTCCGGCGCGGCCAGCGACTTGGGTCAGCAACTGGAAGGTACGTTCGGCGGCGCGGTAGTCCGGGAAGTTCAAGCCCAGGTCGGCCTGCAGCACGCCGACCAAGGTGACGCCCGGCAGGTCGTGGCCTTTGGCGATCATTTGCGTGCCGATCAGCAGGTCGTACTCGCCCGCGCGGAACGCCGCCAGCACGCGCTCGAAGTGGCGGCGGGTGCGGGCCGTGTCCCGGTCGAGGCGGGCGATGCGCGCGTGCGGGAACATCTCCTGCAAGGTGGCTTCGGCCTTTTCGCTGCCCGAGCCCAGGAAGTAGAGGTGTTCGCTGCCGCATCCGGGACAGGTGCGCGGCGCCTCGGTGGCGTAGCCGCAGTAGTGGCAAACCAGGCGGTCGACGCGGCGGTGGAAGGTGAGTGAGAGTGAACAGTCGCGGCACATGACGGTCGAGCCGCAACTGCGGCACAGCACGACGGGGGCGAAACCGCGGCGATTGATGAGCACCATGGCCTGCTGGCGGCGCGCGAGGCGGTCGGCGATGGCCGCGGCCAGGTCTTCGGAATAGATCAAGTCGGGCGTGGAGGCGGGCGGTTTCGGCGCTGCCGCCCGGCGGCGGAACTCGGCGCTCATGTCCACCAGCCGCACCGCGGGCAGCGGACGGTGCTGGACGCGGTCGCGCATCTCCGCCAACCGGTACTTGCCCGAGCGGGCGTGGGTGGCGCTCTCCAGCGAGGGCGTGGCCGAGCCCAGCAGGATGCGGGCGCCGGCGAGCCGGGCGCGCACGATGGCGAGATCGCGGCCGTGGTAGCGGGGCGACTCCTGTTGTTTGTAGGAGGCGTCGTGCTCCTCGTCGACGACAATCAAACCCAGCCGGGGCAGGGGCGCGAAGACGGCCGAACGCGTCCCAATCGCCACGCGCGCCGCGCCTTGGTGCAGGCGGTGCCAGAAGGCGGTGCGTTCGGCGTTGGAGAGCCCGGAGTGCAACACGGCGACGAGGCCGGGGAAGGCGTCCTCGAAGTCGGCGAAGAGCGCCGGTGTCAGGCCGATCTCGGGCACCAGCATGAGGGCGGCTTCGCCGCGCGCCAGCGCCGCCTCAATCGCGGCGATATAGACCGCCGTCTTGCCGCTGCCGGTAACGCCATGCAACAGCACCGGTTTGGAGTTGGTGGCGGCATCACCGTCGCCGGCAGGATTGTCGCCGACGCCTTCAATCGCCGCTAGCACCAGCGCTTGGCTGGAGTTGAGCGTGGCGATGCGGGCGCGGGGCTGCCAGGCGGGCAGCGAGAGTGGTGTGGCGCGCTCCTCGATCGCGAGGCGGCCGCGGCGCACCAGCGTTTGCAGGGCGCTGGCGGAGGCGCGGGGGCGGAGCCAGGCGGCGTCAGCTTCGCCGCCCGCCGCCTCCAGCACGGCGATGAGTTGGCGCTGGGCGGGGGTGAGTCGCGCCTCGTCCGTGAGTGGCACCTGAGCCACCAGGCGATAAACGCGCCGCGTGCGGGGTGCGGGTGCGGCGCCATCGCCACGGAGGGGACCAGGGGGCAGGGCAGCGCGCATGAGCTCACCCACCGGCGCCTGGTAGTAGGCGGCCGCCCAGCGCACCAGTTCGAGCATGGCCGCGTCGAGCAGCGGCTCGGCGTCGACGACGCCACTCAGCGCTTTGATTTGGCTGGCTTTGACCCCAGGCGGCGGCTCCGGCCGCAAGGCGGTGACCACCCCGATCAACTTGCGCGTGCCCCACGGCGCCCAGACGCGCACGCCGGCGGCCGCGGCCATCCCCTCGGGCACCAGGTAGGTGAAGGCCTGATGCAGCGGCACGGGCAACACGACGTCGGCGTAGGAGGACGGGCTCACCAGTTCAGCTTACCCGGTCGAGGCGGTATGGAGGACGCGGCGAAAAGAGCGGGAGCGCGATTGCGGTTAGGCGTTCGCCCGCAAGGGGCGGCGCTTCTCGACACCATGGGCGGCAGTGCCGCGCCCACTACGACGAGACTGGTTTGCGGGCGAAGGTTAGAGCTTGAGCGCCTGGACTTGGGCGACGATGGCTTCGGCGTCGATTTTGTAGCGGTGCAGCAGCTCGGCGGGTTTGCCGCTACGCGGGATGCCCTCGACCGCCATGCGGATGACGTGCACGCCCGCGGGGCTGACCGCTTCGCTCACCGCGTCGCCGATGCCACCGGCGGCGTAGTGGTCTTCAACCGTGATCAGCGTATTGCGCGTCGCGCTGGCGGCAGCCAGCAAGGCGGCCTGATCGATGGGCCGGACGCTGAACAGATCGATGACGCGGATGGCGACGCCCTGCGCCTTGAGTTGATCGCAGGCCTTGAGCGCCTCAAACAGCGTCACCCCGGCGGCGACCACGGTCACGACATCCTTAGCGCTCTGGCGCAGCACCTTGGCTTGGCCCAGCGCAAACTTCTCATCGTTGCCGTAAAGCAGCGCGGCTTTGGGGCGGCCCGTGCGGACGTAGCACAGGCCCTGATGTTCAGCCGCCAGCTCGATGGCGCGCCAAGTGCTGACCCCGTCGCTGGGGTAGAGCACCACCGACTCCGGCAGGGCGCGGAAGAGGGACAAATCCTCCAGCCCCATCTGGGATCCGCCGTCCTCGCCGATGGAAATGCCGGCGTGGGTGCCGACAAATTTCACGTTGGCCTGGGCCAGCCCGGCGAGGCGGACGAAATCGGCGGCGCGGGTGAGGAAGCAGGCGAAGGTTGAGACAAACGGGATGCGGCCGGTGGAGGCGAAGCCCATGGCCATGCCGGCCATATTCTGCTCGGCGATGTAGCCCTCGAAGAAGCGCTCGGGGGCGACCTTCTGGAAATCCTGGGTGAAGGTCGAATTCTCGACATCGCCATCGACGGCGACGATGCGCTCGTCGCGGTGTCCGAGGGCGGCGAGGGCCTGACCAAAAGCCTCACGGGTGGCGACCTGCTGGTCGGGCTTGAAGCTGGGCGCCGGCCGGGGGGCGGCGGCGGGCTGGGGCGCGTGGCCGGGAGCCGCGGCAGCGGCGGGCCAGGGTTTCGCGCTGCCCTTGGGCACCGGGCGGAAAGCCTGGGTCAACTCGGCGACGGCGGCGTCGGCCTCGGCGCGGTTGAGTGCCTTGCCGTGCCAGCCGTTTTTGTCCTCGATAAAGGAGACGCCCTTGCCTTTGAGTGTGCGCGCCAGCAGCACCGTGGGCTGGCCCTGAGCGGCTTCGGCGGCGGCGAAGGCGGTGTGCAGTTGCTCGAGATTGTGGCCGTCGACCACCAGCGCGTTCCAACCGAACGCGGCCCAGCGGCGCTGGTGGACCTCCATCTCGTGCTGCAGCATGGTGGGCTGGCTCTGGCCCAGGCGGTTGACATCGACGATGGCGCAGAGGTTATCGACGTTGTCATGGCTGGCCACGGCGGCCGCCTCCCACACCGAGCCTTCGGCGGTCTCGCCGTCGCCCATGAGCACGTAGGTGCGGTAGCCGGCGCCGGCGAGCCGCGCTTGCAGGGCCATGCCCAGGCCGACCGAGAGTCCCTGGCCGAGCGCGCCCGTGGGCACGGCCACAAAGGGCAGCTCCGGCGTGGGGTGGCCTTCGAGGTTGGAATCGATCTGGCGCAGCGTCAGCAGGTGTTCGCGGGTGAACAAGCCCAGCTCCGCCCACACCGAGTACAGCACCGGGGCGGCGTGGCCCTTGGAGAGCACGAACTTATCATTGGCGGGCGCCGCGGGATGGGCGGGGTCGAAACGCATCACCGAGAAAAACAACGTGGCCATGATCTCGGCCGCCGACATGGAACTGGTGGGGTGGCCGCTGCCGGCGGCGGTGGTGGCTTGAATGGAGTCGATGCGGAGCTGGGTGGCCAGATTATGCAGGGCGGCCTGCAGCGCGGTGTTGTGGGCAGGGTTGGAGTGAGCCATGGACCTTCCTTACTGTGTAGAGACCAGCACCGCCTCCGGGAGGATAAAGCGGACGTGTTCGTCAATGCCCTCGGCCTCTTCCACGCGGGCGAAGCCAAAGCGCAGACGGAGCGCCGCCACGACCTGCTGCACCAGGGATTCCGGGGCGGAGGCGCCGGCGGTGAGGCCGACGGTGGTGACGCCGTCGAGCCAAGCGGCGTTGATGGCGTCGGCATCGTCGATGCGGTAGGCGGGGGTGCCGGCTCCGGCGGACACCTCGACCAGGCGCAGGGAGTTGGAGCTGTTCTGCGAGCCCACCACCAGC
>JANWJU010000013.1 GCA_025451775.1 Terriglobales bacterium | reverse complement strand
GGGGCGAGGCGTTCTGCTTCTTGATCGACGGCTTCAGCTACCTGGCCGTGATCGCCTCTCTGCTCGCCATGCGCCGCCTGCCCCGCCGCGCGGCGGCCAGCAAACAAGCCATGGCGCAAGCGCTGCGCCAGGGTTGGGGGTTCGTCTCCGGGTTTGCCCCGGCGCGCTCGCTGCTGCTGCTGCTGGCGCTGGTCAGTCTGGTGGGCATGCCCTACACCGTGCTCATGCCCATCTTCGCCGGCCATGTCCTGGGCGGTGGCGCCCACACCTATGGCTTCCTCATGGCCGCCGCCGGATGCGGCGCCCTGGTGGGAGCGGTGTGGCTGGCCGCGCGCCAATCGGTGCGCGGCCTGACCCGCGTGGTGCCCTGGTCGGCGGCGCTGTTCGGGGTGGGGCTGTTGGGTTTTGGCCTTTCGCGCTGGCTCTGGGTCTCGCTGCCTCTGGTCTTCGTGGCGGGCATGGGAATGATGCAGCAGATGGCCTCGACCAACACCATCCTGCAAACCGTGGTGAGCGAGGAGATGCGCGGCCGGGTGATGAGCTTCTACACCATGGCTTTCGTCGGCATGGCGCCCTGGGGCAGCTTGCTGGTCGGCGCCTTGGCGGACAAAATCGGCGCGCCCCATACGCTCCTCATCACTGGATGCGGCTGCCTGCTGGGCGCGTGGTGGTTCAGCCGCCGTCTGCCTGAAGTCCGCCGAGCCATCCGCCCCGTCTACCAGCGTTTGGGCATCATCCCCGAGGTGGCCGCCGGCATCCAAACCGCCGCCGCCCTCACCACGCCCCCGGAGGATTAGACCCCGCCCCGGTATAATTCTGTCTGCCCGGCTGTGCCCCGTTTGTTATGTCCTCCCATCGTCCCCTGATCCGGCGCCTGGCACGCGGTTTGCGTCCCGCCATCCTGGGCCCATTGCGCTTCGCCATTGATGCCGGCCACCTGCGCAGCGCCCTGCTGTGCCAAGCCGTGGATCGCAGCGGCGAGCCCCTGCCCTGGATCACCTACCCTGCCATCGAGTTCCTGGCCGGCTTGGACTGGCATGGCCGCCGCGTCCTCGAATGGGGCGCGGGCAACTCCACCTTGTGGTGGTCGCGCCAAGGCGCCCAAGTGCTCTCGATTGAGCACAGCCAGCCCTGGATCGCTGAGCTGCGCGGCAAGCTATCCCCAACACCAGATGTCGAGCTGCGCTGGGCAAGCGGCGCCGATGCCTATGCCAACGCACCCCGCGGGGGCGCCCCTTTTGAGCTCGCCGTGATCGATGGCGAAGCCCGCTTCCGCTGTGCGCAAACCGCACTCGAGGTGACCGCCCCCAGCGGCGGCATCCTGCTCGACAACTCCGAGCAGACTTGGGCCGAACCCGGCCAATCCGGCTTTCCCATCATCGACCTCATGCGCGCCCGCGGCTGGCTCCGCATCGACTTCCACGGCTTCGCCCCCAGCGTCGCCCGCCCGCACTGCACCTCCCTGTTTTTCCGCCCCGAAACCACCCTCTTCGACCGCCAATCGCCCCCCACCCGCCGCCGCGGCATTGTCCCCGGATAGGCGACCACGGCGAATGGCCTAGCCGATGACCTCACCCTGTCCGGCACCGCAGCCGGCCGCGGTGAATACGAGTGGGGTATCCTCGGCATATGACCGAAGTTGGACCGCTCGATCCTGCAAAAGACCTTCAAGAAGCTGAGAACAAGCTCGCGCGGCTCGGAAATGTAAGGGCACGTGCCCGCGACAGGGGTGAGCAAAAACGGTTGGATGCCGAGATTGAGGACTGGAAAAAGGCGAAACGGCTGGCGCTCATCCGGATGGCCGCGCAGCAGAAGATTCAACCCTCAGACCGCTAGCGCACGCAACCTAGCGCCCGGGGTGCCCTACGCCTCAAGCGGCTCGGAGGATTCGGGTGCGGAGGGCGAGAGCCAGTAGTACACCAGCGGCGTGATGATCAGCGACAGCACCATCGAGATCAGAATGCCGCCGATCACGGCGATGGCCAGCGGCTGCAGCATCTGCGAACCCGAGCCCAGCGCGAACGCCAGCGGCGCCATGCCCGCGATCGCCGCCAGCGCCGTCATCACGATGGGACGCAACCGCCGCCGGCCCGCCTGGATCATGGCGTCCATCGGCGCCAGCCCCATGGCGCGGAAGTGCTGGTCGGCGTCCAGCAGCAAAATGCCGTTTTTGGCCACGATGCCGATCACCATGATCAACCCCATGAACGAGGCCACGTTGAAGGTGGTGTTGGTGATCAACAGGGCAAACAACACGCCCGAGGTGGACAGCAGCGCCGAGGCCAGAATGGCCGCCGGCGCGGCGAAATCGCGGAATTCGAATAACAACACCAAAAACACCAGCACCACCGCCAGGATCAGCACCAGCACCAGCTCCCCGAACGACTGCTGCTGGGTCTGATAGGTGCCGCCATACTCGACCCGGATATTGGGCGGCAGGTGCAGCGCCGTCACCGCCTGTTGCACCGCCGCTACGCCGTGGCCGAGATCCACGCCCTCCAGCCGCGCCGACACCGTCATGCGGCGCTGCAGGTTCTCGCGCAGGATTTCGGTCTGGCTCCCCAGCACGGTTAAGTTGGCCAGCGAACCCAAGGTCGCCGTGTGCCCGCTGGCGCTCACCAGCACGGTGTTGCGCATCGCGTCCAATGTAGCGCGATTCGCTGCCGGAAAGCGCACCCGCAGCGTATAGGGGCGGTCGTTGGCGATCACCGGCACGCCCGCGGGCTGGCCCTGCACCAGGGCATTCACGTCCGTGGCCACCTCCTGGGCGGTGAAGCCGGCGTGCGCCGCCACCGCCGCATCGACGTTGAACACCAGCGCCGGGCCGCTGGAGGCATCGTCCACACTGTTGGCGACATCGACTACGCCCGGCACTTTCGAGATGGCGTCGGCCACGATGGGCGTCCATTTGGTGAGCAGCGCCTGATCGGGGTTGAAGAGCTTGATCACCACCGGCTGGGGCGCGTTGGTGAGGTCGCCGATCATGTCCTGCAAGACTTGGGGGAAATCCACGTCGAGCTGCGGGTAGGCGCGGTTGATCTGCGTGCGCACGTCGGCGATGACCTCGTCCACGCTGCGGCTGCGGTTGGATTTGAGCAGCACCGAGAAGTCGCCGGTGTTGGCCTCGGTGACCGTCGCCAAGCCCAGTTGCAAGCCGGTGCGCCGCGAGGTGCTCTCGACCTCCGGAATGCTGTGCAGGATGTGATCCACGCCCACCAGCACCCGGTTGGTCTCGGTCAGCGAGCTGCCGGGCGGCATGACGTAGTCGAGGATGAACCCGCCCTCGTCCATTTGCGGCAGCAGGTCCGAGCCCAGCGACTTGTAACAAAAATACGAGCCCGCCACCAGCACCAAGCTGGCCGCCAGCAGCACCCAGGGCGCCTTCAGCGCCCGCCGCAGCCAGCGCTCGTAAAAGGCCACCACGCCCAGGAAAAATCCGGTGAGCGAAGCCTCCTCGGCGGCCATCACCCGCTCCATCTCGGTGAGCTGTTCGAAATTCTTGGGCAAGGGATGATTCACCCGCCGCTCACCCAGGAAGAACCGGCTGAGCATTGGCGTCCAGGTGAGCGCCAGCGCCAGCGAGGTGAACAGCGCCACGCCCACGGTGACCGCCAGGGCCCGAAAAAACACCCCGGTGACGCCCGTGATCGAGATCAGCGGCAGAAACACCACGATCGGGGTGATGGTCGAGCCCACCAAGGGTGTGCTGATCTCGTGCAAAGCCGCCCGGATCGCCTCCGTCCGCGGCTTCCCCGCGTCGCGGTGCAGCACGATGTTCTCCACCACCACGATGGCGTCGTCGATCACCAGCCCCACCGCCGCTGCCAGTCCGCCCAGCGTCATCAAGTTGAACGTCTGCCCCAGCACCCCCAGCACCACGAAGGTAATCAGGATGGTGGCCGGTATCACCAGCCCCGCCACCAGCGAGCTGCCCCAATCGCGCAGGAACAGCACCATCACGATCGAGGCCAGGATCAACCCCAGCAGGATGGCGTCCCGCACGCTGTGGATGGAGGAGCTGACGACGCTGGACTGGTCGTAGTAGGGCTGCAGCGTGGTGCCCGGCGGCAGCGCCGCCTGCAAGGTGGTGATCTCGGCGTGCACGCCGTTGGCCACCGCCAGGGTGTTCGTCCCCGGTTGCCGGTTAATGGACAGCAGCACCGCCGGCTGGCCGTTGGCCTGCACCATGGTGTATACCGGCTGGACGCCGCGCTCCACCGTGGCGACATCGGCGACCCGCACCGGGGCGCCCGCGGGCGTGGTCTTGACCACGACATTGCCGATCTGGGCCGGATCCACCACTTGGCCATTGATCAGCGTGAGGTAAAGCTGGTGGTCGCGTTCGATCAAGCCGGGCGAGTCCACCAGGTTGGTGTTTTGCACCGCGTTGAGGAGGTCCTGGACCGTGATGCCGGCCGCAACCAGCTTGGCCGGGTCGGGGACGATGTGGAACTCCGGCACTTGGCCGCCCTGCACCAGCACCGACGAGACCCCGGGGAGCCGGTTCAGCCGCGGTTGCAGGGTGTAGGTGGCGAGCGACCACAGATCGGGTTGCGAGAGCCGGCTCGAGGTCAGGCTGTAGCCGATGATGGGAAAACTCGAGAACATCAGCCGGTGCGCCTCGACGGTCGCGGTGGCCGGCAGCTGGGTTTGGGCTTGGGCGAGCGCGGCGTTGACCAACTGGAGGGTGTCGGCCATGTTCACCTTCCAGTTGAAGAACAAATCGATTTCTGCCGAGCCGCGGCTGGTGATGGATTGCACCGTTTGCAAGCCGGGCACGGTGTTCACGGCCAATTCCAGCGGCCGGGTCACGGTGACCATCATCTGGTCGATGGGCATGACGCCGTTATCGGCGCCGATGACAATGCGGGGGAAATTGGTGCTGGGAAAAACGGCGATGGGCAGTTGCAGCGCCTCGTAGCCGCCCACCAACGCCAGCGTGATGATGAGAAACACCAGCGGACGGGAAAACCGCACCACCCAGAACGCGGATTTTTCCCGGGAGGAGGATTCCGCGGCGGAAGAAGAGTTCAGCCCCACCTTCATGGCGCCGTGCTCGCATCGGCGGCCGCGGCCGGAACGATTTTGATTTGGCTGCCGTCGGGCAGTCCGTAGGCGCCCACGGTAACCACCCGCGTGCCCGGCGTGATGCCCTTGAGGATCTGGGTCTGGGTGGCATCGGTTACGCCCACCTCAACCGCGGTCTGGTGCGCCTTGCCGTCGCTGCCGGCCACCATGACCGAGGCCGCTCCGCCCGCGTCGGTCAAAATGGCGTCATTGGGCACCAGCAGCGCCTGCGCTAGCGTGCGCGCCAGGATCGCCACCTGCACCGTGGTGCCGGGCCGGAGCGCTTCCTTGGGGTTCCCCGCCTCGACCCAGACTTCCACCGTGGTGCTGCCAGGATCGGTGGCCGGGCTGACGATCGTCACCCGGGCGGGAAACGAAGCCGCCCCCGCCGCGGTGGGGGTGATGGTGGCGGCATCGCCCACCTTCAGCAGCGCCGCCTGACTGGCGGGCAGCGCCACCCGGGCCACCACTTGGCTCAAATCCATGATCGTCATCAGCGGGGACGAGGGTGTGGCCAACTCGCCCGGATAGACCGGCCGATCGGTCACCACGCCATCAATGGGACTGACAATGCGCGAATAGTCGACCATGGCGGCAGCGGCGGCGGCTTGCCCTTGCGCCGCCGTCAACTGGCCTTGCGCGGCCTTGAGCGCCTGCGCATGGCCCCCGTTTTGCAAGGCTTCCAAGTGCTGCTGGGCCAGCGTCGCGGCGTTCTGCGCGTTGGTCAAATCCACCCCTGCCTGATCGAGCGTGCGGCGTGGGATGGCGCCCTGGCGGAACAGGTTCTGGTCGTTGGTGTAGATGGCCTGCGTGTTGGCCAGCGTCTTGGTGGCCGCGGCCACGTTGAGCTGCGCGGTTTTCAGCGCCGCCGGAATGTCGCCCGCCGTGGCCGTGAGGTAGTTGGCTTGGGCGGCCTCCAGCTGCCCCTGGGATTGCTGGGCGGCGGCGGTGAGATCGTGGTTCTCGAGCGTCGCCAGCGGCTCGCCCGCGTGCACGTGATCGCCGCGTTGCACAAAGAAACGGCTCACCGGCGCCGAAATCTTTGGCGTGATGATCGCCTGCCGTACCGGGTACAGCACCGCCTGCCCGCGGACCCACTGTGGCAGTGCTCCCAGCTCGGCGCTGGCCACTTGCACCTCGACCAGGGGCGCGGGCGTCGTCCCCTTCTCCCCGCCGCCGCAGCCGGCCAGCGCCAATCCTGCCGCCAGCGCCGGGCATAGAACCCATGTCCAAGCTCGTTGTCTCATATCTAAAACGCTCCCGTCAGCGTCTGCAGTTGGGCTCGCGCCACGCGGTAGCGGACCTGGCCCGTATCGTAGGCATTGCGCGCCTGCGTGAGCGTGTTCTGGGCATCGACCAATTCCAAGATGGTGGCGGCGCCGGAGCGGTAGCTCAACCCGACCAAGCGCAGGCTCTCGGCGGCATCGGCACGGGTTAGCGCCAGCGTGGTCAGCTCGCCCCGCGCAGCTTGAGCTTGGGCGTAATATCCCTGGAGATTGGCCAACAGTTGCCGCTGCGCCAGGCTGAGCTGCTTTTGTGCGAGCTGGCGCAGCAGCGTGAACTGGCGCACTTTGGCCCGGTTCGCACCCCAGTCGAACACCGGCACCGACACGGTAACCGCAGCCAGATAGCTCAAGTTGGTCTGCCCCGCGGCGTTCCGGCGCGCGAATTGGGGGGCATCGATGCCGTAACCGTAGTCCAGCGCCAGCGAAGGCAGCAGCCCCGCACGCGCCACGTTGACCGCATCGCCGGCCTGCGCCAACGCCGCTTGCGCCTGCGCTATCGCCGGATTGTGCGCGCTCGCCAGCGCCTGAATCCGCGCCAGCGGCGGCAGCGGCGGCGCCTGGTCGAGATCGTCGGCCAGGGTAAAGTTCAGGTTGAAGCTGGGGAACAGCAGCACCGCCAACCCCAGCTTCGCCTGCTGCTGGGCGAGTTGCGCCTCGGTCACGGCGTTTTGCGCCTGTTGCACCTGGATCTCTGCCTTAATCACATCGGCGTGGGCCACCACCCCGCCCTTTTCCAAATCCTGACTGGTGGACAGATACGTTCGCGCCTGGGCCAGCGCCTGCCGCGCCGTCGTCAGCTCATGACCGGAAGCCAATAGCGTGTAGTAGTCGAGCGTGACGGTGGCGTCCAGCCCGCGCAGGGCGATCTCGGCCTGCGCCCGCGCCAGCGCCACGCCGGCTTCGGCGCTCTTGTAACTGGCCACCGGCCCCAAGCCGATGTCCTCATGCACCACCCCCTGGCTCAGGTACTCATGTACGCCGTTGTTGGTGATGAAGTTGCCATGCGGGTTATAAATGGCGCTGGTGGTGTAGTTGAGCGAGGGCAGCAGCCCGGCCCGGGCCTGAGTTTGCTGCGCCTGGGCGGTGCCCTCGGTGGCGAGCGCCGTTTGGAAATCGACGCTGTTGGCCCGGGCCTGGGCCAGCGCCTGCGTGAGCGTCAGCCGCGGCGCCGCCGCCGGGGCTTGCGCCTGCACTGGGGCTAAGGCCCCGAGCGCGCTGGCGCAGACCAAGCCGCCGGCCATCAACCATACCGTCGATTGAAATCTCATGAGTGCAATCGCGCCAACAGCACAGGTGCGATAACGCCCGCGGCTGCGATTTTGTGACAGCTCGGGCCCGCCCCCGCCACTACTCCACCGCGGCCAGCAGCGGCAAAACCACCGTGAACACCGCGCCCGTCCCGGCCGCCGGGGCCGAGACGGCGATCGAACCTCCGTAGGCTTTGATGATCGCATGGGTAATGGCCAGGCCCAAGCCGGAACCGGCGTGGGTGGCGTCCCGGCCCCGGTAAAAGCGATTGAAAATGTGCGCACGTTCCGCCGCCGGCACCCCCGGCCCCTGGTCCCGCACCTCCACCCGGATCGCCTCCCCCTGGAGCGCGCACGCCAGCGTCACCGGGGCGCGCGGCGGGCTGTGCCGCACCGCGTTCTCCAACAAATTCAGCCACGCCAGTTCCAGGTCATCGGCGTCGGCACAGAGCCAGTGCGCCCGCTCCAGGCCTTCGCCCCGCAGCTCGACCGCGCGCGCTTCCGCCAGGGGCTGCACCCGCTCCAGCGCCCCTTGACAGGTGGCGCTGAGATCCACCCTCGCCGCCGGCGGCGGCTCGGCATGCTCGATCCGCGCCAAACCCAGCAGCCGCTGCAGGATGCGCTCTAACCGCTCCACGTCGGCGAGCGTGGCCTGCAGTCCGGCCTGGTACTCCGCCGCCTGCCGCGGACGCTGCGTCAATGCTTGCAGCGTCGATTTCGCCACTGCCACCGGCGTCTTGAGATGATGCGCCGCGTCGGCCAGGAAGTCGCGCTGCTGCTGAAAGGAGGTTTGCAGCCCCTCCAGCATGCGCTGCAGGGCGGCAATGAGAGGCGTCAACTCCGTGGGCGGCGCCCGCCCCGGAAGGGGTTCAAATCGCCAGTGGCGCGGCGTAATCGCCGCCGCCTGCTGCGCCAACTCGCGCAGCGGGTGCAGCTCCCGCCGCACCATCCACGCCGCCAGCCACGAGGTCAGCAGCACCAGCAGCAGGCTCGCCCCGCCGATGGCGGCGCCGGCCTCCGCCGTCTCATGCTGCAGGTCCAACAACGGCGACATGTAGTAGACGGTGACCCGCACCGCCGGCTTTCGCAATTGCGGCGTGAAGTAAAACAGCGGCGCTCCCGTGAGCCGCGCGCCCCGGTAGCGCTGCCCGCGGTAAGTGAACTCCCAGTACTGCAATTCCGCCCCCCGCAGCAACCGGTGTCGCACCGCCGTTTCCAGCGGCACGCCCGGAGCCGGTACGACCACCCCCGGCGGCACGTCCGAACCCACGATCCGCCCGGCCGCATCCCGCACCTGGTAAAAATCCGGGATGCGGAGACGGCTGGGCGGCGGCGCCTGCGCCGCGTTGAACTCCAAACCGCTGCCGGCGGCCGCGTTTCCCGCCGCGGCGTGCGGCGAGTAATGCACGAGCGCATCCACGCTCATCGTCCGGCCCACCAGTTGCAGGTTGAACGCCCGCTCCAGTTGCCGCCGCGTGAACACCAGCCCCGCCCACACCAGCCCCACCGCCAGCAGCAGCTGCGCCAGCACCACGCCGGCGACGATACGAGCCGTGAGTGAGCGCGGCATGGCCTAACCCGGACCGGGCGCGTCCTCATCGCTTCGGTCGGCGCGCAGCGCGTAGCCGCGGCCGCGTTCGGTGAACAGCACCTTGGCGGTAAACGCGCCGTCCACCTTGCGCCGCAACGCCGACATGTACACCTCCACCACGTTGGTGAACTTGCCCGCGCTGAAATCGTAGAGGTGCGCCAGCATTTCAGCTTTCGGCACAACGCGCCCGGCGTTGAGCGCCAAGTACTCGAGCACGCGGTACTCCATCGGCGTGAGCACGATTTCCTGGCCGGCGCGCCGCACCCGCCGCTCCAACTGGTTCAACTCCAGCGTGCCCCGGCACAGCACGGCTGCCAGCGGCGTCTGGCTGCGGCGGATCAGCGCCTTGGCGCGCGCCAGCAACTCCCCCAGATCAAACGGCTTGGGCACATAGTCGTCGGCGCCGCTGTCGAGCAACTCCACGATGGTGAGCTTATCGTCGCGGACGCTGAGCACCAGCACCGGCATGCGCCGTCCGCTGGCCCGCAACCGCCGCAGCAACTCGGGGCCTTCCAACTTGGGCAGCTTGAGATCGAGCACCACCAGATCGTAGGGCTCGGGCGTGGGGGCGTTGACTAATGCCCATCCCTGTTCGCCATCCAGCGCCACGTCGGCCTCCAAGCCGATACCTTCCCGCAGGCTGCCGGCGATGTTGGCTGCCAATCGCGGTTCGTCGTCGATGACCAGCGCGCGCATGGGATCAGAAAATGTTGAGGTGGATGGTCAGATACTTCTTGGGGTTGGCGCGAATGGCGTCCAGCAGCGCCTGCGTGGAGGTGCTCACGTCGTCGAGATGGTTATAAAGCGTGGGGTCGCTGAACAGCTTGCCCATCGTCCCCTTCCCCGCCTGCAAACCCGCCAGCAGCGCGTCCAGTTTCTCCAGCGAGTCTTTTAACTGGGCGCTGGTGGGGGAGTCGGTGAGCAGCGCTCCCAGGGCGCCGCGCCCGGCGTTGAGGTTGCCGGTGGTGGTGTTGAGGCCGGTGACGAGTTGGTCGGCGTGATTGTAGAGGGCGGGATCGTTCATCAGCTTGCCCAGCGTGCCGGAACCATGCTGGACCTGGTCGAGCGTGGCATTAAGCCGGTCCAAGGTGGTGTTGATCTTGGTGTAGAGGGTGTCGTCGGTCAACAGCTTGCCAGCGGTGCCCTGGCCGCGGTTCAGGTTCGCGGTCAGCACTTGCAGGTTGCCGGCGATGGCGTTCATGCGGGTATAGAGCTGATCGGAGTAAAACAGCTGGCCCAGCGAGCCCTTGCCGTTCTGCACCTGGTCCAGGATCTGGCCGATGCGCTCTTCCAACACGTTGGCGTTGGTAAGCAAGTTGTGGCTGGAGACGAGCAGGGCGTTGATGCCGGTCGAGGCCTCGCCGGGCAGCACCGTGCCATCACGCGCGGGCGGCGCCTGCAGCGTGCCCGCGTTGATGTTCACCAGCGTCTCTCCCAAAGGCCCGGCGGTGCCCAGGACCACGGTCGAGTTGGTCCGCAGCCAACGCTCGTGGCCCTGGGTCACGCTCATGTCGATTTGCACCGGCTGGGCGGGATCGGGGGGATGCTCGGCCAGATGCACCGCGGTTACGTTGCCGATCCCCACCCCTTCCAGGTTGACGCTGGCGCCGGGGCGCATGCCGCCGGCATCGTTGACGTAGGTGATCAGATGCAGCCGGGGGCTGAACCAGCCCGATTCCCCCGTCAGCGCAAAGATCACCACGATCAGGATCGCCGCCGCCACGGCAACCAGAATGCCCACCTTCAACTGCGACCATCGTAAATTGGCGCGCGCGGGCAAGTGCCCTCCCGAGTACCACTGGCGTTCAGGCTATCACGGGGGCTGCGCGCCCGGCGATCACGGCCTCTGCGAGGCGCGCGCCGGCGCAGCCGCGCTGGCTCCCGCGCCCGGCAAGAGATCGGCGCGCCAGCCCGGCGGCAACAGGAGTTGGGCTAGCAGCGTATAGAGTGCGAAACACTCCCACGCAAACGGCGGAAAACCCAGAAAACCCGGTACCGGCATGGCAAAAATGCGCCAGCGGTGCAAAATCGGGAAGATATACTCCCAGCGCGAGCGCGCCCAGTAGTTCCAGAACTCCCAGAAGAAACCGCACGCCCCGCCCGCCAGCAGCAGCGCCACGCCCCGCCCCGGCTGCCCCGCCTCCAGGTCGGCCCAAAGCGACGGCCAGCCCCCCTCGCGGTGCAGCGGCTCCAACAGCAGGATGAAACCGGCCCACACCAGCGCAAACAGGTATCCCCCCCACCGCGCTGGCGCCAGCAACGGCGCCACCAGCAGCACCACTCCCGCCGTCACCCAAGGCGCCCCCGCCCGCCGCCTCCAGGGACGGCACCGGAGCCCCTGGGCGAAGCTGGCATGGATCAATTCGGCGGTCTCAAAAAGACCCGGGAAAATCGTCGCGAACGCCCACCCCGCTCCCACCGCCAACTCCCAAAAATGGCGCGGTAATCCCACATAGGCCCAGTTCCGCAGCCGGAGATTGTAGGCCTCGAAGATCAACCACGCCGGGATCGACAGCCCCGCCATACCCCAGAACGCTGCCGCATGGTGGAGCAGCGAATCCCCGCGCCAGCGGTACACCGCCGCATCCACCGCGCCGATGTAGACGGTCCAAATCCACGCCGTGAAAAACGTCTCCACCACGGGAACGTGCGCGGCGAGCAAGAGCAGTTCCAGCCCAACCAACGCCCCCAGGCACACCCATCCGTACCACGGGTAGGGTCGCCGCCCCGGAGCCCGGCACGCCAGCATCACCAACGCGGCGGCGGCGGCGAGCGTCAGGATCACCCCCAACACGATGAGCACGCCCTCATGGTAACCTCCGCCTGGTAACCTCCGCCTGGTAACCTCCGCCTGTTAACCTCCGCGTGGTAACCTCCGGATGTCCAACGCATCCAACGGGACATGCCTGACATGGCCGCCGCCCCAGAATCGCCCCTTAACCTCACTGCACGCTGGCGGCAGGCGCAGGTGGCGAGCGATGCGCTCTGGACAGCGATCCTGCCCACGGCCATGTACGAGCGCCCGGTCCCGGAGCGGCACCGGCTCATTTTTTACCTCGGCCATCTGGAGGCCTTCGACTGGAACCTCCTCTCCCCGGCCCTGGAGTTGACCCCGTTCCACCCCGCATGGGATCAACTCTTCGCCTTTGGCATCGATCCGGTCGCCGGCGAACTGCCCCAGGACCAGCCCGCCGACTGGCCCGGCCTCGCGGAGGTGGCGGCGTACAACCGCTCCGTCCGGGAAAAGATGGAAGCGGCGCTGCCGCTTCGCCTCGATCGCAAGGTCGATCGTGAGATCGATCCTGAGTTGGCGCTCCGCCTCCAGGTGGCCATCGAACACCGCTGGATGCACGCCGAAACGCTCTGCTATCTGTTCCACAACCTGGCGTACGAGCTCAAAACCGCCGGGCCGGCGCCCCGGACCGCGGCCGCGCGCTCTTACGCCGCCGAGCCCGTGCCCGTCCCCGCCGGCGCCGCCACCCTGGGTCAGCCGCGCAACGGCGGCTTTGGCTGGGATAACGAGTTCGAAGGCCACACCGTGCCGGTCGGGGCGTTCGCGGCGGACCGGTTCAAGGTCACCAACGGCGATTACCTGGCCTTTGTCGCCGCCGGCGCCGCCCCGCCCCATTTTTGGCGCTGGCGCGACGGCGCCTGGTGGTACCGGGGTATGTTCGCCGAGGCGCCACTGCCGTTGGACCAGCCCGTCTACGTCACTCACGCCGAGGCGCAGGCGTACGCCGCTTGGGCAGGCAAGGCGCTGCCTAGTGAGGCGCAATGGCACCGCATGGCCTACGCGACGCCGAGCGGGGAGGAGCGCGCCTTCCCCTGGGGGCCCTCCGCCGCCACCGCCGAGCGCGGCAACTTCGACTTCCGGCACTGGGATCCGGTATCCACCACGGCCCACCCCGCCGGCGCCAGCGCTTGGGGCATCGAGGATCTCCTCGGTAACGGGTGGGAGTGGACCTCGAGCCGGTTTGCCCCCTTTCCCGGCTTTCAGCCGTTGTCGTTTTATGCCGGCTACTCGGCCAACTTCTTCGATGGCCAACACTACGTCATGAAAGGCGCCTCGGCGCGCACCGCCGCCTGCTTGGCGCGCCGCAGCTTCCGCAACTGGTTCCAGCCCCGTTATCCCTACGCCTACGCCGGATTCCGCTGTGTCGATACCGCAAACCCTGATTGACCCGGTCCTCACCGGCTTCGCCGCCGACGTGGCCGACGGCCTGACCCAGCCGGGCCAGCGCACGCTGCCGTGCAAATACCTATACGACGAGGTGGGCTCGCGCCTGTTCGAGGCCATCTGTGCGCTGCCCGAGTACGGACTCACCGCCGCCGATATCCGTTTGCTGCGCCAACACGCCGACGCGATCGCCGCCACCATGGAGGCCCCAATGGGGGCCGGTCATGGCGGCGGCGCGGGCGTCCTGGTCGCCGAGTTGGGCAGCGGCAGCGCCCGCAAAACCCGGCCCATGCTGGAGGCGCTGTGCCGCCGCGCGCCGGTGTTGTACCTACCCATCGAGATCTCCCCCTGGGCACTGGCGCGCTCGCAGCGCGAGCTGGCCGATGTGCCTGGCCTGGAAATCGCTCCCCAACCGTTCGAGTATCTGGCAGGCTTGGCCGCCGCCACCGCCCGCCGCGCCACCCCACGCTGGCGGCAACACCCCATGCTGGTGCTGTTTCTGGGCAGCACCCTGGGAAACTTCGCCCCGGCCGAGGCGCGGACGCTGTTGCGCGCCCTGCGCCGGCAACTGCGGCCGGGGGACGCTCTACTGCTCGGCGTGGACTTGGTCAAACCCAAAGCTCAACTCCTCGCCGCCTATGACGACCCGGCGGGCGTGACGGCGGCGTTCAATCTCAACCTGTTGGCCCGGATCAACCGCGAGTTGGGCGCCGATTTCGACCTGCGTGGATGGCAGCACCGCGTCCGCTTCCGCCACCATCGCATCGAAATGCACCTGCGCTCCCGCCGTGAGCAAATCGTCCGTCTGGAGGCCGCCGCCGCACCCCTCCATTTCCGCCGCGGCGAGACCATCTGGACCGAGAGCTCCCACAAATTCCGCTTGGCCGACCTGGACGCGCTTGCCGCCGCCAGCGGCTTCCAGCCGCACCGGCAATGGGTCGATTCCATCTGGCCCTTCGCCGAAAACCTCTGGCTCAGCGCCTAATGCATCGCTGAGGGGATCAATCAGCGGGAGCGGCCCAGCGAAAAGTGGCGAGCCGCTTGACTCGCCATTGACTCGCAATGACGAATTCTGTTTGTGCGTTATTCGATTGGACAAATCAACGCTGGATCGCTAAATTGATGACCTCCGGAGCTTTGCCAAGTTAGGGAAAAGCCGGGCGGGACACTTCAAGTGGGGAATCATGCGCAAACTTTTATTCGCGGCGGCCGCATTTCAAGCTCTGGCGCTGGTCTCAGGGGCGGGCGCGCAGACAGTCAAGATTGCCACCGGCCGCCTTCAGGGCTCGACCAGCGATGGTGTAACCGCATATAAAGGCATTCCCTATGCCGCCCCGCCGGTCGGCAACCTGCGCTGGGAGCCGCCGCAACTGCCGGCCCATTGGAGCGGCGTGCGCGACGCCACCCAATACGCCCACGACTGCATGCAACTGCCATTCCCGAGCGATGCGGCGCCGCTCGGCACGCCACCAGCGGAAGATTGTCTCTACGCCAACGTCTGGGTTCCAGCGCATCACAGCGGCAAGCTGCCGGTGATGGTGTGGATCTACGGCGGCGGTTGGGTCAATGGCGGCAGTTCCCCAGCCGTCTATTCCGGCAGCCAGTTTGCCAAGCAAGGCATCGCTTTCCTCAGCTTCAACTATCGGCTGGGGCGGTTCGGATTCTTCGCTTTTCCGGAACTGACCAAGGAGAGCAAGGACGGGATGCTGGGCAACTACGGCTATATGGATATCATCGCCGCCCTCAAGTGGGTCAAGCAGAACATCGCGGCCTTTGGCGGCGACCCGCAGCAGGTGACGGTGTTTGGCGAGTCGGCGGGAGGGTTTGCGGTCCACACGCTCATGACCTCGCCGCTGGCGCAGGGGCTGTTCGAGCGCGCCGGGGTGGAATCGGGCGGCGGCCGGACGATGCTGGGCGCCACGGGTCTCCATGCGGGGATGGGCGGGCGCCCGTCGGCTGAACAGATTGGGGTCGCTTTTGCTCAAAGCAAGGGGATCACCGGCGACGGCGCCGCCGCGCTGGCCGCGTTGCGGGCGCTACCGGCCGAGTCCATCGTCAACAACATGAATATGGCCTCCTCGCAGCCGGCGACCTATCCGGGACCGATGATCGATGGCAAAATCGTCGTGGGCGATCCGCAGACACTGTATCTGGAGGGTAAATACGCCCACGTGCCCATCCTTATCGGCGCCAACAGCGCCGACATCGGCTTTGCCTTTGCGCGCACCATGGAGCAGTTGTTCGCGCCTTTTGGCACGGACGCGAAGGCGGCCGAGGCCGTCTACACG
Organism: Terriglobales bacterium; assembly: GCA_025451775.1. Classification (GTDB taxonomy): domain Bacteria; phylum Acidobacteriota; class Terriglobia; order Terriglobales; family SCQP01; genus SCQP01. The sequence goes on along the minus strand of JANWJU010000013.1, from coordinate 10,929 downwards.
GCCGGTAACCCCGGCAATGTCCGCACCGCGGCGGCGAAAGTGGGTGCCGACGCCTTAATGCTCGAACCAGCTCGCTTTGTGGCGCAGACGCTCTCCGCCCAGGGCCTCCCCGCATGGGAGTACAGGTTTGGATATGTCGCCGAGTCGCTCCATCGGACGGGAGCACAGCACGCCTCCGAGATTCCCTTCGTCTTCGACACGGTCAAGGCGAAGTACGGAGCGCAATTGACCCCGGCCGACGAGAACATTGCCGAGCAGGCGAACCACTATTGGGGCAACTTCGCCAAGACCGGCGATCCCAACGGCCCCGGATTGCCGCAGTGGCCGGCCTATCACACCAGCACCGACATGCTCATGAACTTTACCGAGCAGGGGCCGGTGGGGGAGGCCGATCCCTGGAAGGCAAGGCTCGATCTCACCGAGAAACGTGCGAATGAACCCAGCCAACCACGCGAAGCCAGCGCCCAAAAGTAGATCCACTGCGGGCTTGATGGGTGCCGTTATCCTGGTGCTCACCGCCTGCTTGGCCACCGCGGCACCGGCAGCGGCGGCGAGTTGTGGCCAACTGGCCCAGCTCGCCCCACCGAACGTGACCGTGGCCTCGGCCCAACTGCTGCACCAGGTCATCCTGCCCTATGGTCCGCCGTTGGCGGTACCCGCGTTCTGCCGGGTGATCGCGGTCGCAACCCCGGCCGCCGGCTCGCGGATTGGAATCGAAGTTTGGATTCCTGCGGCCGGGTGGGACGGCCGCTTGGAAGGCGTGGGCAACGGCGGCTATGCCAGTTCCATGGATTACGGCGCCATGATCGCGGCTCTGCGCCGCGGCAGCGCCGTGGCCGCCACCGACACCGGCCACACCGGCGCCAATCTCGATTTCGTGGTCGGCCATCCCGAAAGCATCAACGATTGGGGCCATCGCGCGGTACACGTCATGACCGAGTTCGCCAAGCTCGCCGTGCGCGACCTGGAAGGCCGTTTCCCCGATTACTCCTATTTCGACAGTTGTTCAACCGGCGGCGGGCAGGCATTGTCGGAGGCCCAGCGTTACCCCGGCGATTACGACGGCATTCTCGCGGGCGACCCCGGCAATGACCGCGTCAACCTCAATACCGCCTTTCTCTGGGCCTACGTGGTCGACCACCGCGTGCCCGGCCAGGAAATCACCGGGGATCAACTGCAACTGCTGCAAGCGGCGGCGGTGCGCGCCTGCGACCGTGACGATGGCGTAGCCGACGGCATCATCTCCGAGCCGCTGCGCTGCCACTTCGATCCGGCCACCTTGGTCTGCAAAGGAAGCAGCACGGCTGCCTGCCTGACGCCGGCCCAGGTGGCCACCGCCAAGGCTATTTACGCCGGACCATCTTTCGACGGCAAGAGCATCTATCCGGGTTTTGAGCCGGGCAGCGAGGCCGTGCCGGGAACGGCGCGCGGCGGGTGGAGTTCCTACCTCACCGATAAAAGCGAGCCCGTGCGGGTCGATTTCTGGAAGTACTGGGTCTTCAACGACCCCGCCTGGGACTGGCACACCTTCGATTTCAATCGTGACGTGACGTATGCCAACGCCAAGCTGGCGGCAGTGAACTCCGTCAACCCCGATCTGCGCGCCTTCGCCCGCCACGGCGGCAAACTGCTGCTGTACCATGGCTGGGCGGATCCGGTGGTGCCGCCGCGCTCGACCATTCAGTATGTGGAGCGGGTCAATGCGGTGATGGGCAGCGCCGGAGCGGCACAGGTTGTCCGGTTGTTTCTGGTGCCGGGCATGGGGCACTGTTCCGGCGGCTATGGTCCCTTACCGGACGGGAACCGGCCTCCGCCCGGCCGCGGCCGGGGCGCGGCCCAGCCGGCCCCGGCCTCCGCCTCGACCCTGCCTGAGCCCAATCCCAAAAGCGATTTTCTAGGCGCCTTGGAATATTGGCGGGAAAAGGGGGTTGCGCCCACCCAGGTGATGGGATCGCAAACCCTCTCCACCGGCCGGACGCGGACCCGCCCGGTGTGCGCTTATCCCAAGGTCGCGCGCTGGAATGGACACGGCAGCAGCGATAATGCGGTGAACTTCGCTTGTGCCCAGGAGGCGGTGCACTAAACGAACATGACAAGAATCAAGCCGCTGCGGCGGGATAGAAATCACCACGGCATTCAGGTGGTTGTCGGCACTTGCTGCTTCCTGGCACTCGTACTGCCGGGCTGGGGGCAAACCAGCGCTTGCGCCCAACTCGCCGCGCAACACTTTGCCGCTACCAGCCTGACCTCGGTCCGCAGCGTGCCCGCGGGCCCCTGGGCCGCGTCCGGGCGTGGGCCCAGACGCGGCCCAGCCCCGCTTCTGCCGGCATTCTGCCGGGTGGTTGGCGTGGTGGCGCCCCATGTCGGATTCGAGTTGTGGATGCCGCAACAGGGCTGGAATGGGCGCCTGCTGTCGCTGGGCAGCGGTGGGTTCGGCGGCACGATCAACGATGGCCAACTCGCCGCGATGATGATGAAGGGCTACGCGGTCACCGCCAACGATACTGGACACACCGGACAAAGTTACGATTGGATGCACGATCCCGGCGAGCGGCGTGCCTGGGGCCACTCCGCCACGCACGATGTGACGGGGCCGGCGAAAGCGATTGTCCGCGCCTTTTATGCCCAGGCTCCGGCCTATTCCTACTTCGACGGCTGTTCGACGGGCGGCGCGCAAGCCATGGAAGAGGCTGAATTCTACCCCAGCGACTACGACGGCATCGTTGCCGGTTCGCCGGGCATGAACTACAGCGGTCTGATGATGAGTTTTCTCTGGGGCCTCAAAGCCGCCACCGATCACGAAGCGTTGAGCCCGCAAAAGCTGCACCTGCTGCACCAGGCGGTGATGGATCACTGCGACGCGGCCGACGGCGTCAAAGATGGATTGCTGGAAAATCCCTTGGCCTGCGATTTTCACCCCGAGCAATTGCTGTGCACGAGTACAGATACCAGTTCGTGCCTCACGGCCGCGGAAGTCCAAACCGCCGAACTGATCTACCAGGGACCGCGTAATCCACGCACGGGAGCGCAGATTTATCCGGGCTTCACGCCTGGTTCGGAAGCAGCAGGAGAGTCCAGCGGCGGTCGTTCCTTTGGCGGTTGGGGCCTGATTCAGGGACCGCTGGCCCGGCAATATGCGATTCCGTTACTGAAGAACATGGTGTTTGGGCAGGATTGGGATTGGAAATCCTTCGATTTTGACAGCGGATATGCTCGCGTTGAAAGTGCCGTGCATGCCGATATTGACGCGACCAATCCCGATTTGCGCGCCTTCCAGGCCCACGGTGGCAAGCTGATCATGACCCAAGGTTGGGGCGACCAGTTCAACGCCCAAACCTACCCGGTGGAGTACCACGACGAGGTCGTCTCCCTGTTCGCTGCCAGCGAAGGCGAACCTGAGGCGGTGCACACCGTCAACGGGTTTTTCCGCCTGTTTATGGTTCCCGGGATGGGACACTGCGGGGGTGGCGTGGGGCCCAGCGAAATGGATGCCTTGGGCGCCGTCCGGGCTTGGGTTGAAACCAAACAGGCGCCAGATCGCCTGGTGGCGGAAAAGGTCAGCCTCCCTGGCGGCGGAGCCGCTACGCCCATCAGCCGGCCGATGTGCCCCTATCCGGAAATCGCACGCTGGACGGGCAAGGGTTCGACGAACGAGGCTGACAACTTCGTCTGCGCGATGCCGGGAGGCGCCGGCCAGCATCGGTGAAGGCCGCTCTTGCCGGCGGTAGCTCGCTATGAATAAAGTGTTTTCCAGTTCCGAAGCCGCACTCGCAGGGTTGGTGCGGGACGGCATCACGCTTGCGGTGGGCGGGTTTGGACTTTGTGGAGTTCCCGAAAGTCTGATCCTGGCACTGCGCGCTTCCGGTTGCACCGGGTTGACCGTGGTGAGCAACAACGCCGGCGTGGACGACGCCGGGCTGGGGCTGCTGCTGCACAGCCGGCAGATCCGCAAGATGGTCTCCAGCTACGTCGGCGAAAATAGCGAGTTCGAGCGGCAATTTCTGGCGGGAGAGTTGGAGGTCGAGTTCTGCCCTCAGGGCACGCTGGCGGAACGGATGCGGGCGGGCGGCGCCGGCATTCCTGGTTTCTTTACGCCCAGCGGCGTGGGGACGCTGGTGGCCGAGGGCAAGGAGCGCCGTGACTTTGACGGACGGACCTACCTCCTGGAGCGCGGCATCCGCGCCGACCTCGCCTTGGTCAAGGCCTGGAAGGCCGATCCGTGGGGCAACCTGGTCTACCGCAAGACGGCACGGAACTTCAATCCATTGGCCGCGGCGTGCGGGGCGGCGACGGTGGCCGAGGTGGAGGAACTTGTGCCGGTGGGCGCCATCGATCCCGACCAGGTGCATACTCCCGGCATCTACGTCGACCGCGTTGTTCACTGCCCCCATCCCCAGAAGCGCATCGAGCGGCGCGTGGTTCGGGGTGCGGCGTAATGGCGTGGTCGCGTCCTGAGATGGCGCAGCGCGCGGCGGCTGAGCTGCGCGACGGCGGCTACGTCAACCTCGGCATCGGCATGCCGACGCTGGTCGCCTCCTTCATCCCCGCCGGCCTCACGGTTCTGCTGCACTCCGAGAATGGTTTGCTGGGCATCGGCGATGCCCCGCTGGAGCAGGAGGTGGATGCCGACCTGATCAACGCCGGCAAGCAGACGGTGACCGCCGTCCCGGGCGCCAGTTACTTCTCCAGCGCGGATTCGTTCGCCATGATCCGTGGCGGCCACATCGATCTGGCGATTCTGGGCGCAATGCAGGTTTCCGAGCACGGCGACCTGGCCAACTGGATGATCCCGGGGCAGATGGTCAAGGGCATGGGAGGCGCCATGGACCTCGTGGCCGGCGCCCAGCGCATTGTGGTCCTGATGGAGCACACCACCAAGACCGGGAAGCCCAAAATCCTGCAGACCTGCTCGCTGCCGCTCACCGGGACACAGGTGGTGAACCGTATCATCACCGACCTGTGTGTTCTGGATGTCACCCCTTCCGGGCTGCATCTGGTGGATCTTGCCCCCGCAGTGAGCGCGGAAGAGGTACGCGCGAAAACGGCGGCGGATGTTCGCCTCCGGCCGGAGGTTACACGATGAAGATAGTCATCAGCGCCGCGCGGCGCACCCCCATTGGCGCCTTTCAGGGCGCTTTCTCCGAGGTCTCCGCCATGGCGCTGGGCGTGGTGGCCACGCGCGCCGTTCTGGACGATCTGGCCCAAGCGGTGGACATCTCCGATGTCGTGGTCGGCAACGTGTTGCAGGCGGGTTCGGGGATGAATATCGCCCGCCAAATCGCCATCCACGCCGGCCTCCCCCAGAGCACGCCGGGGCAGACGGTCAACCGTGTCTGCGGCAGCGGACTGCAGGCGGTGGTTACCGCCGCCCAAGCGCTCCAAGCCGGCGATGGGACGCTGTACCTGGCCGGCGGCACCGAGAACATGTCCGCCGCTCCCTATCTTCTGCCCAAGGCCCGCGCCGGCTACCGGTTGGGCAACGGCGAGTTGGTCGATTCGCTCATGCGGGATGGCCTCACCGACCCATTCCATCATTACGCCATGGGAGTGACCGCCGAAAACGTGGCGTCAGCGTGGAAGATCAGCCGGGAGGAGCAGGACGCCTATGCGGTCGAGAGCCAGCGCCGCGCCGCCGCGGCCGTGGCCAGCGGAGCCTTCCACGACGAGATCGTTCCGGTCACCGTGCCCACCCGCAAGGGACCGGTGGTGGTGACCGCCGACGAACATCTCCGCCCGGGCGCCACGCTGGAGGCGCTGGCCAAACTGCGGCCCGCCTTTTTGCCGCAGGGCGGCACCGTCACCGCCGGCAATGCCAGCGGCATGAACGACGGCGCTGCCATGCTGGCCGTGACCACCGAGGATTATGCCCGCACCCATGGTTTGCCCGTGCTCGCCGAGGTGGTGTCCTACGCGGTGATCGGTATCGATCCCGCCATCATGGGGACCGCCCCGGCGACGGCGATCCCCAGGGCGTTGCAGCGCGCCGGCCTCACCACCGCCGATGTCGATCTGTTCGAGTTGAACGAGGCTTTCGCGGCGTCATCCCTTGCCGTCGTACGCGATCTCGGCCTCGACCCCGCCAAGGTCAACCCCTGTGGAGGCGCGATCGCTCTGGGGCATCCCATTGGCGCCTCCGGCGCCAGAGTGCTGGTCACCCTCGTGCGCGCGTTGGAGCGCTTGCACAAGGAGGTGGGCGTGGCCAGCCTTTGCATCGGCGGGGGCATGGGCATCGCCCTGGTGGTGCGCCACCGGGTATGAAACGGAGGCGGCCGCGTCAGGCGTGCTGCGGCACGCCTTGTTGGATGATCTCCACCATCTTGAGCGCGGCTGGGGACAAGGAATGGTCGCGACGGTGAATAATCTCGATTTTGCGGCTCCCCGTTCGGACCATGGCCATCACCGTCGAAATCCAAAAAGGAACGTACGTGGCGCAAGTCGCTGATCATCGGAGTTGCCGGTCATAAGTCAGGCTGATTGGAATTTACGGCATCTCTTCAGGACCGTACCTTTTTTTTACGAATGCGAGGCTGCATGGGGAGCGTGTTGTTCGATAATTTCCACCATCTTGAGCGCGGCTGGGGACAAGGAACGGTCCCGGCGATGAATAATCTCGATTTTGCGGCTTAACTGCGGACTGTCGATGGCAATCGCCCGGATCTTTCCCGGCCGCTCCCCGCCGTCGGTGGACTCGGGAAGAACCGCGATGCCCAGTCCCGTCCGGACCATGGCCATCACCGTCGACATGTAGTGAGTCTCGTAGGCGATGGTGATTGGCAAATGTTCGCGCTGCAACACCCGCTCCAGCAATCCCCGCACGCTGCTGTCCTTGCCGGTGAGGATGAGCGGATGGCCGGACAGTTCCTTGAGCGAAATCGAACTCCGCTTCGCCAAGCGATGACCGCGGGGAACGAAGGCGCACAACCGGTCATTAAAGAGCGGCATGGCTTTCAGTTCGCGATCGGGCCGAATCCGGCTCCCGATGCCGAAATCGACTTGGTCGCGCTTGACCGCCTCGATCAATTGCTCGGAGACGAGGTCACGGACCTGCACCGTGATGCCGGGGTGCGCTTGCGTGAACTTCAGAATCGCTCCTGGCAGAGCGCCTGCGGCCACCGACGGCAATGCGGCCATGCTGACCAGGCCGCGTTGCAGTCCGGCGAGTTGCCGGGTGCGCCCCGTCACCGCGGCGGCGTCGACCAGCAGGCGCTCCAAGGGGACCAGCAGATCCCGGCCCATGGCGGTGAGCGCCACGCGCCGCTTGCTGCGGTCGAACAGCCGCACCCCCAGCGCTTCCTCGAGCTGCCGGATCTGCACCGTGAACGCCGATTGGGAAATGTGCACCTCGGCGGCGGCGCGGGTGAAGTTCCCCGCCCGCGCCGCCGCCAAAAAGGATCGCACGTGCCGCAAGTCGCTAAGCATCGGGGTTCTCGATCATAATGTCCTGCCGTTTCCATTTTGCAGCATGATCCAGGACTGGCATACTGGCAGAGCGGAATCGAACTTGAATATCCCGGCGCTTCTCGGTCTGCTCACCATTCTGGCCCTGCTGGCGGGAATCCTCAGCAAGAAAACCTCGCCGCTGGTCGCCCTCGCGGGGTTCCCGGTGCTCGGCTCGCTGGCCGCCGGTTTCGGGCTGAAGACGGGGCAATTCATGCTGGCCGGCATTCAGGCGATTGCCGGCGTCATCGGCATGTTCGTTTTCGCGATCCTTTTCTTTGGCATCATAACTGATGCCCGCATGCTGGAACCGCTGATCGAGTGGCTGCTGCAGCGGATTGGCCACCGGCCCTCCCGCATTGTTCCGGGCACGGCGCTGCTGGCGTTGATGGTTCACCTCGATGGCTCCGGGGCGGTGGCGTTTCTGGTGGCGATTCCGGCCGTGCTCCCCCTCTATAAGCGGTTGGGCATTGATCGGCGGGTTCTGGCCTGCGCGGTGTCCATGGCGGCGGGGGTGAACTTCCTCCCCTGGACCGGGCCGACCCTGCGCGCCGCCGCCGTATTGCACCTGACGACCACGGAAATCGTGCTGCCCATGATGGGGGTGCAGGCGGTGGGGTTCGTCTTTGTCTTTGCCATGGCCTGGATGCTGGGGATGCGGGAAGAACGGCGGCTGGCGCGGGAAGCTTCCGGGACCTGGGCAGACGCCGGCCAACTGCTTCCGGTTGCGGCCAACGCGCATGCGGCTCTCCAGGTGGCGGAAGGCCACAGCGCCGGCATGGCTTCGTCCGGCGGCGGCGATGACTTGGGAGCGCTCCCTTCCGGTCCGCCCGCCCACCCCCGGCTTGCGGCGCCCAAGCCGCGGCATTTTTATCTAAATTTGGCGCTGACCGTCCTGGTCCTGGGGGCGATGGTAAGCGGAAAGATCAACCCCGCGGTGGCGTTTCTGCTGGGCACCATTGTGGCCCTGATGTTGAACTTCCCCAGCTTCGAGGCCCAACAGCAGCGCCTGGCGGCGCACTCGCCGGCCGCCATCCTGATGGCCAGCATCCTGTTCGCGGCCGGCTCGTTCACCGGCATCATGAAGGGAACCGGGATGTTGAACGCCATGGCGGCGACCGTGGTGCACCTTCTGCCACGGCACGGCATGAGCCAGATGCCGCTGGGCCTGGCCGTGACCTCCATGCCGCTCAGCCTCATCTTCGACCCTGATTCCTTCTATTTCGGCGTCTTGCCGGTTCTGGCCAAGGCCGGCCACGCCTTCGGGATCGCGCCGATTACGGTCGCGCGCGCCGCGCTGCTGGGGATGCATACCACGGGGTTCCCGATCAGCCCGCTCACCCCCGCCACCTTTCTGGTGGTGGGACTCTCCGAGATCAGCTTGAGCGAGCACCAGCGGTTTTCATTCATCTACCTGCTGGGCGCCACGCTGGTGATGACGGCGGCGGCGGTGGCATTTGGCCTGATTCCGGTTTAGAACCATGGGAGAAACAGCTTGAGATCGTTGCGTATTGGCGCTGGAGCCGGGTATTCGGGCGACCGCATCGACCCGGCGGTGGAACTCGCCGAGAAGGGGAATCTTTCCTATCTGGTGTTCGAGTGTTTGGCCGAGCGCACCATCGCGGTGGCGCAGGAAGCCAGATTGTTGCAGGCGGCCCCAGGATACGATCCGCTATTGGAGGAGCGGATGGAAGCGGTTCTGCCTGCCTGTGTCCGGCAACGCACGCGGATCATCAGCAATATGGGAGGGGCGGACCCGCGGGCCGCCGCCGTGAAGACCCGCGACATCGCCCGCCGCCTCGGCCTGCGGGGCGTGCGTATCGCCGCCGTGACCGGCGATGATGTCCTGGAGCTGGTGCGCGGCGGAGGCGCGGAGGAGTTTCCGCCCGATGGCCCGGTTCCCCAGTCCCCCATCTCGGCCAACGCTTATCTGGGTGCGGAGCCGATGATTGAAGCTCTGGCGGCGGGGGCCGATGTGGTCCTCACCGGGCGGGTGGCCGACCCCTCGATGTTCCTGGCCGCCATCGCGTATGAGTTCGGCTGGGGGATGGACGATTGGAACCGCCTGGGCCAGGGCACCGTCATCGGCCATCTGTTGGAGTGCGCCGGCCAGATTACCGGCGGTTATTTTGCCGACCCTGGATACAAAACCGTACCCAATCTGGCCCAGCTCGGCTTTCCGCTGGCGGAGGTGGCCGAGAACGGGGAGGCCATCATTACCAAGGTGGAGGGTACCGGCGGCCGGATTACGCGCGCCACCTGCACGGAGCAACTCCTCTACGAGATTCAGAATCCGGCCGAGTATCTGACCCCTGATGTCACCGCCGATTTTTCGCGCGTGTCGTTCACCGACATGGGTCCCGACCGGATTCACGTATCCGGGGGCCGCGGCCGCCCCCGCCCCTCCACCCTGAAGGTCTCGGTCGGCTTCCGCGATGGGTGCGTGGGCGAGGGACAAATCTCCTACGCCGGACCGGGCGCGCTGTCGCGGGCCGAGTTGGCCCGCGACATCCTCGCCGCCCGCCTCGGCGCCGGCCGGTTGCGGGAGCTGCGCTTTGACTTCATCGGCATCGACTCCATCCTGGCCCGCCGGCGTCCCGGCCCGGAGTCCGAGCCCTATGAGGTCCGGCTGCGGGCCGTGGCCCGGGCGGACTCGCTGAAGGCGGCCAGCCTGGTTCCGCGCGAGGTTGAAGCGCTCTACACCAACGGCCCCAGCGGTGGCGGCGGCGCGGCCGGATCGGCCCGCGAAACCATCGGCATTGTCTCCGCCCTGGTGGCGCGCGCCAGCGTGCCCCATCGCATCGACTACGAGGTGGCGTGAAATGCTGTTGCGGAACCTAGCCCATGCGCGCACCGGCGATAAGGGATCGATCATCACCATCTCGGTGATCGCCTATCGCCGCGAAGATTTCAGTTTGCTCGAGCAACAGCTCACCCCGCAACGCGTGGGTGAGCATTTTGCCGGCGTGATCAGCGCCCCCGTCACGCGCTATGCCCTGCCGCACCTGGGGGCTTTGAATTTCGTGCTGCGCCGCCCCCCCCATCAAACGGTGACCCGTTCGCTCGCGCTCGACACCCACGGAAAATGCCTGAGCTCGACCCTGCTCGGCATCGACATCGCCGTCGACGAGGATCGCTGCCGCCAGCCTGCGGCCCAATCCCATGCCTGAAGAGGCGCCGCGGCAACCGCCTAGGCTTGCAGACTCTCTTCGATCCCCTTCCGCACCTCGCCGTCAGGATCGTTCTCAGCCCGGGTGTCGTTGTCGAAGATCATGGTCGGAATCGTCGCGGCGTCGTACTTTGGCCAATGCGGCATCCCGGCGTGGTTGGGGTCGCCGGTACGGGCGAAGCTGATCCAGGCATCCGCCATCACCCCGCCCAGCTTCAGGGCGTCGGGGCCGCCGCCGGTCATGTAGGCGCACCGTTCCGTGTTGTAGAACACGAATGGCAGCTCGGAGGTGTGGAACGCCCGCGGCCGGCCATCCAGGATGG
>JANWJU010000012.1 GCA_025451775.1 Terriglobales bacterium | reverse complement strand
CTTGAGGGTTGCACACTAACATTTACCTTGACAACAGGGGGCTCATGCCCTAGCCTGAAAAGAGCCCGGCTGGGCGGTCAGGACGCGAACTTATCATGGCTAAAATCATCGGCATCGACCTCGGCACCACCAACAGCGTGGTGGCGGTGATGGAGAACGGCGAACCCAAGGTTATTCCCAACTCCGAAGGGGGGCGGACGACGCCCTCGGTGGTGGCCTTCACCAAAAGCGGCGAGCGGCTGGTTGGGCAGGTCGCCAAGCGCCAGGCCATTACCAACCCGGAGGGCACGGTGTACTCGATCAAGCGCTTCATGGGGCGGCGCTTCGACGAGGTCAACGAAGAGATGAAGATGGTGCCCTACAAGGTGAAGCAGTCCAGCGACCATGTGGTGGTGGAGGCGGGGGGCAAGACCTATACGCCGCCGGAGATCTCGGCCTTCATCCTGCAAAAGCTGAAACAGGCGGCCGAGGATTACCTGGGCGAGAAGGTGACCGAAGCGGTGATCACCGTGCCCGCCTACTTCAACGACGCCCAGCGGCAAGCCACCAAGGATGCCGGCCGCATCGCTGGCCTCGACGTCAAGCGCATCGTCAACGAGCCCACCGCCGCCGCGCTCGCCTACGGGTTGGACAAGAAGAAGGAAGAGACCATCGCCATCTACGATTTTGGCGGCGGCACGTTCGATATCTCGATTCTGGAGGTCGGCGAAGGCGTGGTCGAGGTGAAATCGACCAACGGCGACACCCACCTGGGGGGCGACAACATCGACCAGCGGCTGGTGGATTGGCTGGTGGACGAGTTCAAGAAAAAAGAGGGTTTGGATTTGCGCGCCCGCGGCAACGAGATGGCGCTGCAACGGCTGAAGGACGCGGCTGAAAAAGCCAAGATGGAGCTGTCCACCACCAGCGAGACCGAGATCAATCTGCCCTTCATCACCGCCGACGCCAGCGGTCCCAAGCACCTGCTGGAGAAGCTGACGCGGCCGCAGTTCGAGCGCATGGTCGAGGACATCCTGCAGCGTTCGGCCGCGCCCTGCAAAAAGGCCTTGGAGGACGCCGGCATTGGCCCCGACAAGATCGACGAGGTGGTGCTGGTGGGGGGCTCGACCCGCATTCCGCGCGTGCAACAGATCGTGCGCGAGCTGTTCAAGAAGGAACCGCACCGGGGCGTGAACCCCGACGAAGTGGTGGCGGTGGGAGCGGCGGTGCAGGCGGGCGTGCTGGCGGGCGAGGTCAAGGATCTGCTGCTGCTCGACGTCACCCCGCTGTCGCTCGGGATCGAGACGCTGGGCGGGGTGAACTCGGTGTTGATCCCGCGCAACACCACCATTCCCACCCGCAAGAGCGAGACCTATTCGACCGCGGCCGACAGCCAGACCTCGGTCGAGGTGCATGTGCTGCAGGGTGAGCGCCCCATGGCGGCGCAGAACCGCACCCTGGGGAAGTTCCATCTGGTCGGCATTCCCTCGGCGCCGCGCGGCATCCCGCAGATCGAGGTCACCTTCGACATCGACGCCAACGGCATCGTCAACGTCAGCGCCAAGGACTTGGGCACGAGCAAGGAGCAGAAGATCACCATCACCAGCTCCAGCGGCCTCTCCAAGGACGAGATCGACCGCATGACCAAGGACGCCGAAGCCCACGCCGACGAGGACCGGCGGCGCCGGGAGGAAGTCGAGGCCCGGAATCAGCTCGACAGCCTGGTGTACAACACCGACAAGATGCTGCGCGAGAACCGGGACAAGGTTTCCAGCGAGGACGCGGAGGCGGTCGAGGCGGGACTCAAGGAGGCCAACGAGGCGCTCAAGGGCAGCGACACTGCCGCCATGAACGCCGCCCGGGATAAACTCACCGCCGCCACCCATAAGTTGGCCGAGGCTATGTACAAGAACGCCAGCCAACAGGCGTCCTCTTCCGCCCCGCCCCCGCCCCCGTCCACGCCGGAAGGCGGCGACGGCGAGGCCAAGCCCGGTGACGTCATCGACGCCGAGTACGTGGACGCCGATGGGGAGAAGAAGTAAATAAGCGTAAAGTGAGCAGTGAGCAGTTGCCTGTGAGCCGTGGGGCGGCCAACTGATCACTGCTCACTCGCAACTGCTCACTCAACTCCATGCCCACGGCGAGCAAAGACTATTACAAAGTGCTGGGCGTCAAGCGCGCGGCGCCGGCGGATGAAATCCGCAAGGCGTACCGGCGCTTGGCGCGCAAGCTGCATCCCGACGTCAACCCCGGCAACAAGGCGGCCGAGGATAAATTCAAAGACGTTCAGGAAGCCTACGACATCCTGAGCGAGCCCAAGAAGCGGGAGTTCTACGACCGCGTGGGGTTTTACTCCGACCAGGCGTTCCAGCATGGGGCGGAGGGGTTCGGGCAGGCGGGACCGGAACCGCCGCGCGGGGCGGCACCGCCGCCGGGGTTTGATTTCGGCGGTTTCGATTTCTCCGACTTTCAAGGCGGAGCCGGCGCGGGCACGCGGCGCGGGGGCAGCGGCGGTAGCTTCCGGGATATTTTTTCCGGCATCTTCAACCGCCCCACCGCCACTCCGGCCGAGGCGACCGGCAGCGATCTCGAGTTCCAGGCGACGGTGGGATTTTGGGATGCGATCCGCGGCGGGGTGGTGCGGCTGGTGGTGCCGCGCCAGGACCGGTGTCCGCAGTGCAACGGCACGGGCAGTGGCGGCCGGGGCGGGGTGTGCGCGGAGTGCGGCGGCAAGGGGCAGGTGGCGCAAACCGTCAGTGGGATGCGCTTCAACCTGCGCTGCGGCAACTGCGGCGGCACCGGCAAGACCGGTACCGCCTGCCCGCGCTGCCACGGCCACGGCCGGGTGCAAGTGCAGGAGAACCTCGAAGTCCGGCTCAAGCCAGGCACGCGCGAGGGGGCGCGGCTGCGTATTGCCGGTAAAGGCAACTGGGGGGCTGAGGCGAGTGGCGGCAGCGGCGACCTCTACGTCGTCATCCACATCCGGCCGCATCCGCTGTTCGTGCGCGAGGTCGACGACATCCACGTCAAGGTGCCGGTGTCGGTGACCGAAGCGGCGTTGGGCGCGAAAATTGGCGTACCCACCATCGAGGGCAAGGCGCTGCTGAACATCCCCGCCGGCACGCAGTCGGGCCAGCGCTTCCGCATGCGGGAGCGCGGGGTGGCGTCGGCACAGCACGAGGGCCTGCGCGGCGACGAGTATGTCGAGGTGCAGGTGGTCGTGCCCCAGATCACCGATGAGCGCAGCCGCGAGCTGCTGCGCGAGTTTGGGCGGCTGAACCCCGAGGCCGCGCGTGAGGACGTGCTGAAGCAGGCGCAGAGTTAAGCGCCGGGCGAGCCTTCCGGATGGGCATGCAATGAAAAAAAAGGGCCGTGCCGCCTATATGATCTCGGCCGTGGCCGAGCAGTATGGCGTCCATCCGCAGACGCTGCGGCTCTACGAGCGCGAAGGGTTGTTGAAGCCCTCCCGCACGGAGGGCAATACCCGCCTCTATACCGACGAGGACTTGCAGCGGTTGGAGGTCATCCTCTCGCTCACCCGCGACATGGGGGTGAACTTGGCCGGGGTGGAAGTGATCCTGGGCTTGCGCGAGAAGATGCAGCACATGCAGAAGCAGATGCAGGAGTTCGTGGACTTCGTGCAGCGCGACTGGGCCAACCGCGGGGGCACGTTCGACAACGCGCGCGAGGCGCTGGTGCCGGTGCGGCCCAGTGCCGGCGGAAAGCGTCCGCGCTAGATGCCCAAATCCTATGCGATCACCGTGCCCACCGCGTTTCCCCGCCAAGCCACAGGCTGGGAGCGGCTGCAGCACCTCATCGCCATTGGCGGTCCCATCGGTTTCATTCCCTGGGTGCCGGCCACCTGGGCCTCCGCGGTGGTGGCGGCGCTGGCGTGGTGGCTGCGGCCGGGCTGGATCGCGGTGGCGGCCATCACCGCCGGGCTCTACCTCGTGGGCGGCTTTGCCGCCACCACCTCCGAGCGTCTGCTCGCCACCGAGGATCCGCGCAACGTGGTGATCGATGAGTTGGCCGGCCAACTCATCACCTTTATTTTCCTGGTGCCGGCCAGCGGCGTGCTGGCGCTGGCCGGATTCGTCCTGTTCCGCATTTTCGACATCAGCAAGCCGTTTCCCATCCGCCGCCTGGAGCATCTGCCCGGCGGCTGGGGCATCATGAGCGACGACATTCTCGCCGGCATCTACGCCGCGGTGGCGCTCTTCGGCTTGGCGCACCTATTCGCTCATTGATCGCAGCGCCTTCAACAAGCCCCTAGGCAACGGGCTGAAAGCCTTGTTGTTCAAATTGGCGATCAAAGGCAAAGGCCCGCGTAATGCCGGCTTGCCGCATGGCTTCGAAGCTGGCGCAATCCACCAGACTCAGGCTGCGGCGTTGAGCGGTTAGCAGCGCGGTCACGGCACTGCGGTGCAACTCCTCGTTGACCCAGAGGACCTCCACCGGCTCAGTCGGCAATCAGGGGCACGCAGCAGTGGGCGCAACGCCGCGCCGCCAGGGGAATTTCGCTGGCGCACTCCGGGCATTTTTTGGTGACGGGCGGGCCCGTTGGGCCGTGCAGGCGGCGCATCAGCGCGTTCATGGGTGCGACCACAAAGAAATAGACGGCCGCGCCGATCAACACGAACGCGATCAGCGCGTTCAGGAACAGCCCGTACTGGATCTTGCTGCCGTTGATGACCGTCATGTAGGCGGAGAAGTCCGGTTTACCAACGATCGCAGCGATGATTGGATTGAGGAGGTTGGTGGTAAACGATGTGATTACGGCGCCGAACGCGGCGCCAATGACCACCGCCACCGCCAAATCGACGACGTTGCCTTTGAAGATGAAATCGCGGAATTCTTTCAACATGGAGGTAGTGTAGCCGACGAGCCTAGAGGCGGCGGGACCCGTTAGGAGGAACTCTGGGCCTCGACCCGCCGGTCACGTTTGGAGGCAGCTTGGAGATGCCACGAGCAGAGCGGGGCAACGCCCTCAAGCGAACAGCGGGAGCGTCCCAGCGAAAAGTGGCGAGCCACTTCGACTGCTGGTGAGTCAGTCGATGCCGGTGGCCGCCACTACACGACGCGCGCCAGCACCAGGGTGATGTCGTCGGATTGTTCCTGGGCGCCGCTCCAATCGTGGACGGCGGCCAGTACCTCGGTCAGGATCGCGTGCAGCGGGCGCTGGCGGTTGTGTTGCAGCAGCTGCAGCAGCCGGGCTTCGCCGAATTCGACGCCGTACTCGTTTTCGGGTTCGGTGATGCCGTCGCTCCAAATGGCGAGCAGGTCGCCGGCTTCGAGCTGCACGGTGCCGGAGTCAAAGCTCACATCCTCGAACAATCCGACGACCAAGCCGCCCCGTTCCAGTCGGCGCGTACCGTGGGCGCCGATGACCGCCGGCGGGAGGTGGCCGGCGTTGGTGTAGCGCAGTTCCCGCCTGGCGCCATCGTAGACGGCGTAGAACATGGTGGCGTACTTCTCGGGCGGGGTGGAGTGAAAAAGCTGATGATTGAGCCGGGTGAGCAGCACCGCCGGATCGGGGGTAGGATCGTCGGCCAGAGCGGAAGGCGGATCGGGGCTTGCCGCCGCCGGGGTTGGAACCGAATCGGTGCCGGAGGCGGCGGCGCTCACGGCGGCGTCGATTTGCCGGGGTTGGTAGGCACGCATGGCCGAGACGATGGTGGCCATCAACAGCGCCGCCGAGATGCCCTTGCCGGAAATATCGCCCAGCGCCAAGCTGATCGCCGTGGGGCTGAGTTGCACAAAGTCGTAGTAGTCCCCGCTCACCACCCGCGCCGGCAGGCACCGGCCGGCAATCTCCAGGCCGGCCATCCGCGGCGGAACGTGGGGAAACAGTTGCGCTTGCACCTCATGGGCGATGGTCAGCTCGCTCTCCAGCCGTTGCTTCTGCCGCTGTTCCTGCAGCAAGCGGCCGATGGAGGCGGTCATGGTGTTGAACGAGATCTCGAGTGCGGCCAACTGGTCGCGCGTGCGCACCGGGATGCGATGGTTGAAATCGCCGCGGTTGACGTGTTCGGTGCCCACGTAGAGATCGTTGACGGCGCCGGTGATGGTGCGCGTCAGGCGGATGCCGGCCACCAGCGAGAAGGCCTCGATGATGAGAAACACCCCGGCGATGACGGCCAGCAGCAGGAGCGGCCAGCGCACGCCATCTCCGGAGTTGCTGCTGGACAGGCTGGTGAAGAGGATGTCGTTGAGCAGCGTGGGGCGGGTATCGATATCGGCCACCACCGTGAGCTGCTTGCCCGTTTGCCAGTCGGTCACGGGCAGGAAGGCGAAGGTGGCAATTTTGATATCGAGCAGGCTGTGGGCGGCGCGCAGCGGCGCCGAGCTGGTGAGTATGGGGGCGGGGCCGACGCTGTCGGCATCGAGCGGCGGACGCACCGCGACGTGGACAAAGCCCGACTGCCCCAGCGTAATACGGCCCAGCGGCGCGGCCAGGGTGTCGAGGTTGTGCTGATTGAGCGGGTAGAGGGTGACGACGCGCACATCCTGGGCGCCGCCGCCGGAGCCGGCGCTGGAGCCGACGCTGGCGATGTCGTACCCGTGGGGCATGGCCACCAAGCCTGTGAACCCATCCCGGGCGGTCGTCATCCAGGCCCGCAGGCCGGAGAAGTAGCGGGCATCGGGGCTGGCGGGCTGGCCCGCGCTGCTGTAGAAGAACGAGCGCACGCCGCCGTAGCCGCGGGGGAAGTAGTAGCTGGCGTAGTAGCTGCTGAGGTTTTGCCCTTCGCTCAGGCGCTCGGGATGGAGAGCGAGTTCGCGCAAGGTGAGATTATTGACGGCGCCGACGTTGTGGGTGCGGTCGTTCAGGCTGCTGAGCAACAGGAAGGCGGCGTACTGGCCGTAGAACATGTAGGCGCCGATGGCGAGCATGCCCCCAATCAGCACCACCGGCACCACGCCCATGAAGACGTAGGCGAGGATGAGGCGATTGCGCAGCAGCCACAGCGTCTCGCTGGCGAGCAGGTAGACGACGCGGGCCAGCAGCGCGAAGATGGCGACGGAGAAGGCGATGCGGAACGGGCCGAACCAAGCCAGCGGCGCTCCGCCCCAAGCCACCGGCAGCCCGGTCGCCAACGCCAGCACCCCGCAGACGGCGGTGATCTTGAATAGGACCGAGTGCCAGAGACGGCCGAACAAGCGCGCCGTCCGCGCCCGCGCATGCGCCGCCGTGGCGAGTGGGGGGCCGGACGGCAGGCCGGGAGGCAAATCGTTCGGCGGCATAGCTGATTCCAGTTTAGCGGGTGGGCGTGCCTTGGGCGCGGGCGCGTTCCTGCTGCACCGTGCTGTGGCGGCGTCCGTAACTGATGTAGATGACCATGCCGATGGCGAGCCAGATGATCAAGCGCAGCCAGGTGATGAGCGGCAGCGCGGCCATCAGCCCGGCGCAGATGACGATGCCGAGGATGGGAACCAGCGGCACCCAGGGGGTGCGGAAGGGGCGCGGCATCTCCGGCCGGCGCACGCGCATGACCCACACGCCGCCGCAGACGATGACAAAGGCCAGCAGGGTGCCGATGTTAACCATTTCCAGCAAGGTATCGATGGGGAACACCGACGCGCACACGGCGACAAACGAGCCCACCACGATGGAGGAGATGTAGGGCGTGCGGAAGCGGCGGTGTACGCGTCCCGCCCACTGCCACAGCAGGCCGTCGCGGGACATGGTGTAGAGGATGCGCGATTGCGCCATCAGCATCACCAGGATCACCGAGGTCAGGCCGGCGATGGCGCCGATCTTGACCAGGGCGCTGCCCCAGACCACGCCGGTGGCGTCGATGCCGACGGCGACCGGATCGGGGACGTTCAGGCTGGTGTAGGGGATCAAGCCGGTGAGCAGTCCCGAAACCAGGATGTAGAGCACGGTGCAGATGGCGAGCGTGCCCAGGATGCCGAAGGGCATGTCCTTCTGCGGGTTGCGCGCCTCTTGCGCGGCGGTGGAGACGGCGTCAAAACCGATGTAGGCGAAGAATACCTCGCTGGCGCCGCGCAGGATGCCGCTCCATCCGAACTGGCCGAACTTGCCGGTGTTGGGCGGGATGTAGGGATGCCAGTTGGCGGCGAGCGGGGCCCAGTGCAGCCGGGTCAGCGCCACCGCGGCCAGGCCGATGAACACCAGCACCACCGCCACCTTGATGATCACGATGGCGGAGTTGATGTTGGCCGACTCCTTGACGCCGATGACCAGGATGAAGGTGATGAAGGCGATGACGAAAAAGGCGATGAGATCGAAGCGCGCCGCCACGTGCGGCAGGCTGGAGGCAGCGACCCCGGCTTGGGTGAGTTGGGTCTGAATGGAGCCGAGGCGGCTCCAGCGGCCGGCGTACAGTACCAGGTCGGTGCCGGGCGCGGCGGTGAGCTGCGGGGGGATGAAGATGTGCAGATCCTGCAGGAAGCTGTTGACGTAACCGCTCCAGCCCACGGCGACGGTGGCGGCGCCGAGCGCATATTCCAGGATCAGGTCCCAGCCGATGATCCAGGCGATGATTTCGCCCAGCGTGGCATAGCTATAGGTGTAGGCCGAGCCGGCGATGGGAATGAGGGTGGCGAATTCGGCGTAGCAGAGGCCCGCGAAGGCGCAGCCAATGCCGGCGAGCACGAACGAGAGTACGATCGCGGGTCCGGCAAACTGCGCGGCGGCGGTCCCGGTCACCACGAAAATGCCGGCGCCAATCACGGCGCCGATGCCCAGCGTCACCAGGTTCACCGGGCCCAGGACGCGTTTCAGTTCGCCTTTTTCACCGGCGGTAGCCGCCAGCATGGCCGTCAGGTCTTTGCGCGCGAATAAACTCGAGCTCATAAGGGTTCAGGCGCCCGTGGATGCAGAGCCACAGCCGGATTCCGCCGTGGACGCCAAGCGTAGTATACGGGCACTCCGGCCAGCACGATCAGCAAGCCTCCGCCGGCGTACTGCGGGAACACCCACAGCACCACGGCGTCGAAGAACACCGCCAGCCCAATGTAGACGGCCGGCACCACGGGATAGCCCACCACCCGGTAGGGACGCTCCAGATGGGGCTGGGTACGGCGCAACACAAACAGCCCGGCGACGGTGAGGATATAAAACAAAAAGACCGCAAACATGACGTAGTTGAGCAGATCGCTGTAGCTGCCCGACAGGCAAAGCAGCCCGGCCCAGGCGCCCTGGATCCAGAGGCCGTGGGCGGGCACTTGGGCGCGGTTCAGGCGTCCGGCGGCGGGGAAGAACAAGCGATCGCGCGCCATGGCGTAGTAGACGCGGGCGCCAGCCAGCACCATGCCGATGGTGCATCCGAACGTCGAGATGAGGATGGCGGCGGCGATGAGGGCGGCGCCGGCGTGGCCATAGAGCACGCCCAGCATGGCCGAGGCGACGCGGTCCTCGGGCACGGCGGCGAGCGCAGGGAAGGGCAGCACGCTGAGGTAGGCGAGGTTGACCAGAATATAGATGGCCGAGACGGCGAGCGTGCCCAGCCCCAGCGCGAGCGGCAGGTTGCGGCGGGGATGGCGCACCTCGGCGGCGGTGAAGGTGACGTTGTTCCAGGCGTCGGAGGAGAACAGCGACCCCACCATGGCGGCAAACACCGCCACGATGCTGGCCGTACTGACCAGTTTGGCGGTGGAGGCGCCAGTCAGGTTGTAGAGGCCGTGGCCGGTGAAGGCGGCGGCGAACTGCGGCCAGAAGCGATGGAAATTGGCCGCCACCACGCTGGGCTGGCGCGCCACGACGAGACCAGCAGTGAGGCCGGCCAGGACCAGGGCAACGAGCGCGGCGAGTTTGGCGAAGGTGAAGACGTTCTGCACCCAGGCGCCGGTCTTGACGCCGCGGCTGTTCAGCCAGGTGAGGAACACGATTACCAGAATCGCGGCCAATTCCTCGGTGTTGAGGCCGATCTGCACCGGGCCCAGGTGGCCCCAGTGCACCAGCCAGTGGGTTTCAGAGATGGCGTTGGGATAGAGGACGCCGAGGTATTTGCCAAAGGCCATGCACACGGCGGCGATGGTGCCGGTCTGGATCACAAGAAACAGCGTCCAGCCGTAGAGGAACCCGAACAGCGGGCCCAGCGACTCGCGCAGAAACACATACTGGCCGCCAGCGTGCGGCAGCGCCGCCGCCAACTCGCCGTAGCAGAGCGCGCCCATGAGCGTCATGGCGGCGGTGATCACCCAGGCCATCATGAGCAGGGCGGGCGAGCCCACCTGGCGGGCGATCTCGGGGGAGACGACGAAGATGCCACTGCCGATCATCGAGCCCATGACCAGGGTGGTGGCGCTGGTCAGGCCCAAAGCGCGGATGCCGCCCTCGCCGGAGGCGGCGGTGCCAGAAGCTGCGGCCGGGGAACTCATGTGGCGCGACTATCTCAGGAATTGTGCGCGGAAGCAAGCAACCGGCGGGCCGCGCTGACGGGATCGGGTTCGCGCCACAAGGCCGCCATGACGGCGATGGCATCGGCGCCGGCCTGCCAGACCGCGGCGCAGTTGGCGGCGGTGATGCCGCCGATGGCGACCACGGGGCCGTCGAAAGCTTGGCGTGCCGCAACGATCGCCTCCAGGCCGACCACGGGATCGGGGTTGGTTTTGCTGGCAGTGGGGAAGATGGGACCGATCGCCAAATAATTGGGGCGGGTGGCGGCGGCGGCGGTGATCTGGGCCGGATTATGGGTCGAGACCCCGACGATCCAGCTCCGGTCCGGGATGGCGGCCGGGGCCAGGTGGCGGACTTCCGCCACCGGAAGGTCGAACTGTCCCACATGCACGCCGGCGGCGTGGACGAGGCGGGCGATGTCGGCGCGGTCGTTGATGATGAGTTGCGGCACGACCCCGGCCAGCCGTTCCGCCCAGGCGAGGAACTCGCGGCCGGAGAGGGTCTTGGCGCGCACCTGCTGCGTCTCGAGCCCGAGGGCGGCGAAGGCGCGGGCGCAGGCCACGAGATCGTGGCCATGGCGGGTGGCCATTTCGACGTCGAGGATGGGATACAGCGGAGCGAGCTTCAAGGGGTTTGCTTTTTAGGCCGCTGCCGGGGCGCGGGCATGAAGCGGTCCATGAAGGCCGTGTTGAGGCGGCCGGCCACGAAGTCGGGCTCGGCGAGGATCTTGCGATGCAGGGCCACCGAGGTGTCCACCCCTTGCACGATGAACATATCCAGGGCGCGGCGCATGCGCGCGATGGCCTCAGTGCGGTCATGGCCGTAGGTGATGAGCTTGGCGATGAGGGAGTCGTAGTAGGGTGGAACGACGGCCTCGCTGTAGACGGCTGAATCGACCCGCACGCCGATGCCGCCGGGCAGGTTCAAGCCGGTGATCTGGCCCGCCGAGGGGGTGAACGTCTCCGGATTCTCGGCGTTGATGCGGCACTCGATGGCGTGGCCGCGGGGGAGCACGCCGTTGCCTTCGATGGGCACGGGGATGATGTCGGCCAGATGATCGCCCGAGGCGATGCGGATCTGGGCTTTGACCATGTCCACGCCGGTGACCATTTCGGTGACCGGATGCTCGACCTGCAGGCGGGTGTTCATCTCGATGAAGTACAACTCCCCGTCGGGGTTCATGAGGAACTCGATGGTGCCGGCGTTGGTGTAGCCGATCTTCGCCATGGCGGCGGTGATGATCGTGCCCATGCGCTCGCGCAACTGCGGCGATACGGGCGTGGCGGGCGACTCTTCCACCAGCTTCTGATGGCGGCGCTGCACGCTGCACTCGCGCTCGCTGAGGTGAATGACGCGGCCGTGTTCATCGCCGAGCACCTGGAACTCGATGTGGCGGGGGCGGTCCACCAGCTTTTCCAGATAGAGGTCGCCGCAGCCAAACGAGCTGGCCGCCTCGGCTTGGGCGGCCGAGAACAGGCCGGGCAGCTCATCGGCGCGGCGCACGATGCGCATGCCGCGGCCGCCGCCGCCGGCCGAGGCCTTGATCATGACGGGGTAGCCCACGCGGGCGGCGACGGCGATGGCGTCGGCCTCGTCCTTCAACATGCCATCGGAGCCGGGCAGCACCGGCAGCCCCACCGCCTTGGCCGCTTCCCGCGCCCGCTCCTTCTCGCCCATCAGCCGGATCGTCTCCGGCCGCGGGCCGATGAACTTGATGTGGCTCGACTCGCACACCTCGGCGAAGTTGGCGTTCTCCGACAGAAAGCCATAGCCGGGGTGGATGGCGTCGACGTTGGTGATCTCGGCGGCGCTGACCACCGCCGGCACGTTGAGATAGCTGTCGGCGGCGCGCGGCGGCCCCACGCAGATGGCTTCGTCGGCGAAGCGCACATGCAGGGCGTTGCGGTCGGCCTCCGAGTAGATGGCGACGGTCTTGATGCCCAGGTCCTTGCAGGCGCAAATCACCCGCAGGGCGATCTCGCCGCGGTTGGCAATGAGGATTTTCTTGAACATTCCCAGGGGGCCGATCAGGATTGCGGCCGGATCAGCAGCAGCGGCTGGCCGAACTCGACCGGCTGGCCGTTGGTGACCAGCTTGCGCACGATCTGACCGGTGATTTCGGCCTCGATTTCGTTCATGAGCTTCATGGCTTCAATGATGCACAGCACCTGGCCGGCCTCGACCCGTTCGCCGGCGCTGACAAATTCGGCGGCGCCGGGGGCGGGCGAAGAGTAGTAGGTTCCAACGATGGGCGAGGTCACGGTCACCAAGCCCGCCTCTTCGTCAGGCGGAGGCGCGGCCGGCGGCGGAACGGCGGCGGCGGACGCGGCGCTGCGCGGGGC
The DNA here is from genome assembly GCA_025451775.1 of Terriglobales bacterium. Taxonomy (GTDB): domain Bacteria; phylum Acidobacteriota; class Terriglobia; order Terriglobales; family SCQP01; genus SCQP01. The sequence continues at coordinate 13,931 of JANWJU010000012.1, read as the reverse complement.
CTCGCCGGCGGTGAGATGGACCCCAGCCGCGGGCGCGCTGTGGACGACGATGCCTCCCCGCTTGATGCGGATGCGCCGCCCCTCCTCCTCCAACTCGAACTCGTCGATCTGTTTCTCGATGAGGGTGTCGATGAGTTTGCGAATTGCGTCGAAATCCATGGGATGGGGTGTCTTCTCGGGTGGTTTGGGCATTTAGAAGCTCAACATCTCTTTGGTTGAGGGGGTCAGCACTTCGGCGCCGTGAGCGGTGACCAGCACCACGTCCTCGATACGGACGCCGCCCCAGCCAGGAATATAGACGCCGGGCTCGATGGTGATCACTTGTCCGGCGACGAGCGTGTCGCTGGCGGTGGCGGCGATGCGCGGGGCTTCGTGGATCTCCAGGCCGACGCCGTGGCCGGTGGAGTGCGGGAACTGGCGTCCCCAACCGGCTTTGGTGATGATCTTGCGGGCGGCGCGGTCGACGGCGGCGCAGGCGGCGCCTGGGCGGACCGCGGCCACGGCGGCGGCTTGGGCCTCCAGTACTGTGGCATACACCGCCCGCGCCCGCGCATCGGGCCGTCCGGCGTGGACCGTCCGTGTCATATCGCTCACGTAACCGCCGAGTATAACACCGTAGTCCATGACCACGAAGCCGCGCTGGGGCAGCGGCGCGTGGCTGGGGGAGCCATGCACCAGCGCGCTGCGCGGGCCGGCGGCGACGATGGTGTCAAAGGAGAGGCCTTCGCCCCCAGCTTGGCGGAGGGCGAACTCGAGCCGCCCGGCGGCCTCGGTTTCCGGCATACCGGGGCGCAACTGCGCCACCGTGGGTAGGAACACCGACGAGGCCAGCTCGACCGCGCGCCGGATGGCGGCGACTTCGGTGGGGTCCTTGACCGCACGCTGGGCTTCGATCCCGCCGGAAGCGTTGCGCAAGCGCGCCGCCGACCCCGCCCAATGCTGCAAAAAGCGCTGCCGCTGCGCCAGCGTGACGTGGTTGCCTTCGATTCCCACCCGGGCCGAAGGGCGGAGGCGCGCCGCCGCGGCTTTCCACAGGTCGCCCCGCGCCGGGATGACGACGCGCGCCGCGCCGATGGCGGTCACTTCCTGCGCCGCCTGCTCCCGGTAACGTCCGTCGGTGAACAGCGTGGCGTTGGAGGCGGTCAGCAGCAGCAGGCCGTTGGAACCGGTAAAGCCGCAGAGATAGCGCACGTTGGGGAGGTGGGAGACGAGCAGGGCGTCGAGCCGGCCCGAGCCACGCTGTTCACCCATGGGCGCCGCCATTCGCGCTCGTGTTGCCGCTTGTCGCGAGGCAGAGTTCATTCGGAACTCCATGGTAACGCATCCCTTCAGCGCCGGACCTGCATCCCCAACGGTATGGCTGCTGCCTCAGCGCTGGGTTGGGTGTGTCCCGACGATGGTTGTGCGCTCCCGCCGCAGGCGCACGCGCTGGTCTGCGGCGGCTGCGGCCAGTCCTATGCCGTGCGCGACGGCATCCCCTGTTTCCTGCAACCGGAACGCATGGATCCGCGCCAGCAGTTCGAGCAGACGCTTCGGGACCGGGAGATCGCTCCGCCCGAGAACCGCCGCTATCGCTACGAACGCCAGGTGGGGATTGAGGCGGTGCGGCGCCGTCTGCCGCCAGAGGCGGCGGGGCTCATCCTTGATGCCGGGTGCGGCATCGGCCACTTGACCCACCAGTTGCTGGAACACGGGCACGAAATCTGTGGGCTTGATTTTTCCCTGGAGCGGCTGCGGTATTTGAAACAGCACGCGCCGGCGCGCGGCCGCTTGGCCGTGGCCACCGCCGACCTGAACCATATTCCGCTGCCGCCGGGCTCCTGCGCCGCAGTCGTCAATACTCAGGTTTTGGAGCATGTGCCCACCGCTGCCGCCCGGCAACAACTTTTGGCCAGCTTCGCCCGGCTGCTCCGCCCCGGCGGGACGCTGATCGTGACCGTCTACAACTTCGGCGAACCCTGGAGACGCCGCGGCGATCCCGCCGAGGGGGTCCACGCCTCCGGTATCTTTTACCACTGCTACCAAGCCCCGGAATTACAGGCCGAGTTGGAGGCCGCCGGCTTCGAAATCATCGAGATCTGCGGCATCGTTCACCTGGTGCCCCACACCTATCGGCTCTGGCCGCGGTTGGGGGCCTTGGGCCGCTGGTGCGATCATCGCATCGAGGCGCATCCGCGCTTGAGCCAACGCTGGGGCAACCTGCTCCTGGCTCACGCCCGCCGCCCCGTCTAAATTAAATCGCGCCTAGCCAGCGCACCGGCAGCCGCGAACCGACGGCTCGCACCCAGCGCTCGTCGGCGGTGATGACCTCGGTGCCGAGTTGCGCGGCCAGAGCCGCATAGATCATGTCGTCGGCGGGGTGCGTGTAGCGGAGGCTCCATTGCAGGGCCTGGTCACAGAATGGTGCCGAGGGGAGGGTGGTCATTTCCAGTTGTTGGAGATCGGCTAAATCAGCTCCAGCTTTTTCCGCCGACATCCGGCCACACTTGACCGAACTCCAAAAAAAATTCGTCATCTCTGGCCAAAATAGATCCGGCACGATGGCTTGAATTTCACGGTGGAGATGCCTTTGCTGCAGGGCCGCGGCTGCTTCGCTCAGCGGCTCATCCGGCAAGACCCATTTCGCCGCGACGCTGGCGTCGATCACCAGCGGCCTCACCGTTGCCGGTCTTCCCGAATCATCTCTTCTGCCGTGGGGAATGGCCCGGGACTTGGCGAGGGCTGCTTTTGCCGTTCACTCAAGCGGCGATGCGCCGCCCAGCGGCGCTCTATGGCCTCTTCGGTGGGTACCATCGCGCTTAAAATATCAATGATCTCGGCCGCCATCGAGGTGTGGCGCTCACGGGCGCGCTGCTTCAGCGCCTTATAGAGATCTTCGGGAACGTTCTGGACATACAAGGCTGGCATATGGAAAGCATATCAAATTCATATGCCAGGCATATTGTACGCGGGCACCCGGCTGCGCCGCCCGCTTGGCCGTCGGCGCGTCACGGGGACCCCTGAGCCCCGCTCGTCGCCCCGCTCTGCTCGTTGCATCTCCAAGCTGCCTTCCCAGATGTTCGCGGCAGGTCAGTGGCCGGCGTGCTGCAGGAAGCGCTCCGCTTCCATGGCGGCCATGCAGCCGGAGCCGGAGGCGGTGATGGCCTGGCGGTAGCGGCGGTCCTGGACGTCGCCGGCGGCGTAGACGCCAGGGATCTCAGTGAAGACGGCGTCGCGGGTGAGGAGGTAGCCATCGGCGTCGGTGGCGAGTTGGCCGCGGAAGACGCGGGTATTGGGCTCGTGGCCGATGCCGAGGAAAACCGCCGAAATGGGCATTTCCCAGGAGGCGGGGTGGCGGCCGTTCGTGGACTGCAAGCGCACGCCGGTGACTTCCTTTTTGTCGACGTCGAGCACCTCGGTGATTTGGGCGCCGGTGATCCATTTGATCTTGGCGTGCTGACGGGCGCGATCGAGCATGATTTTGGAGGCGCGGAACTCGTCGCGGCGGTGGACGATGGTGACGGATTTGGCGAAACGGGTGAGGAAGAGGGCCTCCTCCATGGCCGAGTCGCCGCCGCCGACCACGATGATGTCCTTGTCGCGGAAGAAGAAGCCGTCGCAGGTGGCGCAACTGGAGACGCCGTGGCCAATGAGCGCCTGCTCGGAAGGCAGATCCAGCCAGCGGGCGCGGGCGCCCGAGGCGATGATCAGGGCTGCGGCGTGGATGGGCTCGGGTTGGTCCTCGAGGTGGAGCGTGAACGGGCGCTCGCCGAGGTGGGCGGCGGTGACGTCGCCGGTGGCGAAATCGGTGCCGAAAGCCTTCGCCTGCTCGCGCATGTTCTCGACCAGTTCCGGGCCTTGGATGCCGGAGGGGAAGCCGGGAAAGTTCTCCACCAGGGTGGTGAGGCTGAGCTGGCCGCCGGCCTCGCGGCCCTCGATGACGAGCGGCTGCAAGCCGGCGCGGGCGCAGTAAATAGCGGCGGTTAGCCCCGAGCAGCCGGAGCCGAGGATCACCACATGTCGCTTCTGTTGAGCCAAACCAGAGTCTCCAATCCCAAAATGCTAGACTACCATCAGCAACCCTGAAAGGATCACTCGCCGCATGGCTTCCGACCCCTCCGCGCCGCTGGCGCCCGGCCTTTACGCCCATTTTGACACCTCGCTCGGCCAGTTCACCGCCCGGCTTTTCGAGAAGGAAGCGCCGCAAACGGTGGCCAACTTCACCGGGTTGGCGGAGGGCAGCAAGGAGTTCGCCGATCCCCAGGGCGGCGGCGCCAAAGGCGGCAAAGTGAAGCGGCCCTTCTACGATGGGCTGACGTTTCATCGCGTCATTCCCGATTTCATGATCCAGGGCGGCTGCCCCTTGGGTACGGGTACGGGCGGACCCGGCTACAAGTTTGGGGACGAGTTTCATCCCGATCTGACACACTCCCAGCCGGGGATGCTTTCCATGGCCAACGCCGGGCCGGGGACGAACGGGTCGCAGTTTTTTGTGACCGTGGCGCCCACGGCGTGGCTGGACCGCAAGCACTCGATCTTTGGCCAGGTGGTGCGCGGCTACGAAGTGGTGGAGACGATCTCGAACACCCCCCGTGACGGGCAGGATCGCCCCAAGACCCCAGTCATTCTGCGCACCGTGCGGATCGAGCGCCTGAGCTAGCACGGGACGGCGCCGCTGGTCATGGGTCTATCCCCCAAAATGCGGTTCCGGCTGCACCGCCTTCAGAACCGTTGGGAGGCGTGGAAGGCGGGGCTACGCCGCACCGAGCAGGCGGTGACGGCGGAGCAGAAGATGTGCCCCTCATGCCGGGCGCTGGTCGAGCGGGGCAAGGCGAATTGTCCCTACTGCGGGCAGCGGCTGCAGGTGTTCGCCGCCTCGCCGGTGGGCAGGCTGGCGCGCCGCGCCACGCCCACCATTCCGGTGACCGGTTGGCTGATCTTAGCCAACATGGTGATGCTTTTGCTGGAGTACAAGCTCAGCGGAACCTCGCCGCTCTCCAACCTGACGGCCGGCCCCAGTCCGGGCGCCACGCTGCGGCTGGGCGAGAGCCTGCCGCTCGGCTTCGTGGTGGCGACCCACCAGTACTGGCGCTGGGTCACAGCCTGCTTCCTGCACGGCGGGTTGCTGCACATCGGCTTCAATATGTGGGCGCTGTACGATATCGGCCCGCTGGTGGAATCGTTTTACGGCGGGGCCAAGTACCTGACGCTCTATCTCGTCACCGGCATTTGCGGCTATATAGTGTCGGGTTTTTTCGGCTACACCAGCTTGGGCGCCTCGGGCGCGATTCTGGGCCTGCTTGGGGCGATGCTGGCTTACGGCATCCGGCGCAGCCACACCACCGCCGGGCGCCAGCTCCGCAACGTGGCCAGCCGCTGGGCGATTTATGTCCTGGTCTTTTCGTTTTTGCCGGGGGTTGATATCTTCGCCCACATCGGCGGGTTCTGCAGCGGCTTCGTGCTGGCCATGCTGATGGGCGATGATCCGCCCTTGACGGAGGGGCAAGTCCGCACCTGGAACCTGGTGGCGGGGGTGATGATCGCCCTTCTGGCGATCTCGTTTTACCTGATGGCGGTGGCGCCGCTGCCGTTGGCTTGAGGTTCCGGAGCGCGAGGCAGCTTGGAAGCGCCACGAGCAGAGCGGGTGCCCGCTGCCGCCAATCGAAGCCCGCCCCCAAGCGACCAGCGGGAGCGACCCAGCGAAAAGTGGCGAGCCACCTCGATGAGGGCGCTTAACGCAAGATGACGAAGGTCAACGCGCTCGCCGGGGGGCCGCCGGCGCTGATCTGAACCTGGGTGGGATCGACTTCGTTGGCGTCAAGGCCGCCGCTGGCCAGGGGCGCATCCTGCATCAGGCTGAGATCGACCTTGACCAGTTCGGTGCCGCTGCTGCTGACGGCAATGCCATAGATGTGCCCGTCGGGGCCCACATAGACGGCGAGGCTTTGCGGTTTGCCCAAGCTGGAGTTGACCCAAGGCAAGCCGTCGCGCCCGATGGGGAGTTGGGCCCAGCGGATCAAGCTGGGCTGGCCGGGTTCGCCGTTGGCCGGCGCCTGCGGGAGCACGGCCAAGCCCACGCACCCCCCCTGGTTGGCAAACCACCCAATATGGCTGGAGGGCTCCACGCTGACCTGATTCCAGGTGCCCGTGCAGGCGGTGCTGAGGCTAAAGGGCGTGGCCGGAACCTGGATCGCCGCCGTACCGCTGACGGCATTGTTAAAGTTCATGCCCAGGTAGACGCCGCTGCTGGCATCACCCAGCGTCAGCAGGGCGGTGGAAGGATCGTAGGCGGCGGCATCGGCGCCAATACCGTAGAGCACGCCGTTGTCCAGTTGCACCCCGGTGACCGCGGCGGTGCCCAAATCGATGAGGTTCAGGCCCGCGCCGCTGCTATTGGCGAACGGGGCGTAGATGCGCTGGGTTTTGGCATCGTAGGCGAAGTTGGCGGCGGCGGGGGCGGCGATGGGAACCGTGGTGGCGCCGGTGGCGAGATCGAGGGTGAAGTAGCCGGCCGCGGTATCGAGCACGGCTTGCTGGCGGGTGCTATCGACCAGCATGGCGCAGATTTCGCAACTGGTGCCGTCCACGGTGGTGGTGGTGGAGACGGGAACGTTCCACGATCCGACAACTTGGTCGCTCTGCGCGTTCACGATCTGCACGATGTTGCTGGCTGAGCTGGCGACGATCACCTGGTTGTGGCTGGGATCGGGGCCGGGGTCGGCGGCGGCGATGCTGGCCTGAAAGCTGGTGGGGAGCTGAATGTCCAGTACCTGCTGACCGCTGTCGAGGTTGACCACGGCGAGCGTGTTGCCTTCAGGGATGTAAGCCTTGGTGGCGTTGATGGGGGGGCCACCGGCGTTGGAGGTCACCACGCCGATGAGCACGGCATTGGCGCTCGAGGTGGCGGGGACCGCCGGTTGGCTGCGGACGGCGATGGCGTTGGAGTTGCCGGCGGCGCTGGGGTTGACGACGTCAAGCGAGAGCAGGCCGGAGGCGGTGACCTGCCCGCTGACGGTGATTTCGGTAGGGCCGAGGATCTGCGGGGTGCCGATTTGGGCGCCGCTCAGGTTCAGCGTGGCACCGGAGGCGAAATCGGTGCCACGCAAATCGAAGGTGTAGCTCTGGCCGGCGGTCACGATGCTGGGGGTGACGCTGGTGATGATCGCCGCCGGATTGAGCAGAGTGATGCTGGTGGTGGCCTTTTGGGTGGGGTCGGCGGCGGCCACCGCTTGCACGGTGATGACGTTGTTGGAGGCCGGCAGCAGGGTGGGCGCGGTGTAGAGGCCGGTGGAGCTGATGGTGCCCAGGCTGGCGTTGCCGCCGACGGTGAAGTTGCCCAGAGTACCTACCGAGTAAATGATATTGGTGTTGCTGGTGTTGGCCACCGTGCCTTGTAATTGGAGCGTCGCTGGGACGGTATTGCCAAAGCTATCGGTGGTGGTGATGACCAGATGGGAGGCGGGGCTGGTGAGCGAGACCGCCACCGGCGGCGGTGGGGTGTAGTACTCGTTGCACCCGGCGGCGAAAGCAGCCGTAAACGCGAGCAACAGGTAAAAAATCCACGCCGGCCGCGCGCGGGTTCGGCAGTTCAGACCGGGGAAGTTCATGAGGAGTGGCAAACCGGACGATAGGATTCAGAGGCCATTATAACGGAACCGGAGCGGCGCGTCGGTCAGGGTTGGGGGCGCGCGGCCTTTTGGCGGCGGAATTGCTAAGCGAAAAGGAAGGAGAGATGCGTTAATGTTTCAAATGTTCATGGGATTGAGCGCCGGCGTGGGCATTGGCCTTGTCGCTTTGGCGCTGACCACCGGGTTGGGGTACGCCGCGCTGCGTCTGGTGGTGGATGTGATGGCGTGGCGGCTCAAGTTGCCGCAGTGAACCATGCACCGCTTGGCTGACGAGGGGCCGGCAGCAGCCAAAGCGGCCAAAATCGGGCGTCCGTCCCATCGCCATCCCTCCCCGCAGCCGTTACAATCTGGGAGCATGATTTATCACCCCCGCCGCTGGCGGCGCCTTTTAACCATCTTGGGTGGCGTGACGCTGGCCGTGGTCGCAACCCTAGCCATCAGCTATCGCGCGCACGCCCGTCACGCCTTACCCGTGTCCATGGCTGGCGTGGCCGGCACCAACGCTCAGTCCGCCTTGGCCTCGTCCCCGGCGGCCTCCCCGGCGGCGTCGGCGGCGCCGGACGCTTTCACCCAGCGCATCGCCGTGCCCGCGCGCAGCAACTTTGCCGCTGCCTGTGCCCCATTTCATCTGGGGGCAGAACTGCTGCAACACCTGGTCGCGGTCGCCAAGCCGGTGTTCAACCTGGGCCACATCCAGGCGGGCAACACGCTCACCCTGGTGCGCGATGCCGGTGGCGCCTTGCAGGCGCTCAGCTATCAGATCGATGCCAACCACCGCCTCTGGCTGCGGGTGCAAGCCGTGCAGGCGGCGGGGGCGACGGCGGTGGCGCCGCCCCCACAGTGGTCGGCCTCGATTGAGACCATCGCCTACGAGACGCGCCTGGCGGCGGTGAGCGGCACCGTGCAGTCGTCGCTGTTTCAGGCGGTCGAGGATGCTGGCGAGCACGATCCCTTGGCGCTGGACTTCGCCGGCATTTTCGGCTGGGATTTGGACTTCTACACCGATCCCCAGCCCGGCGATGTGTTCCGCGTCGTCGTCGAGAAGCAGTACCTCGACGGCAAGTTTTCTCATTACGGGCAGATCGTGGCGGCCGAGTACGTGAACGCCGGCGAGAAGTACGACGCGGTCCGCTTTCACGATGCTGACGGCGAACTCGCCTATTACCGCCCCAACGGCCAGCCGCTGAAGCGGGAGTTCCTGCGTTCGCCGCTCAAATTCGTCGCCCTGCACGTGACCAGCGGCTTCACCCGGAGCCGCTATCATCCCATTCTTAAGGTTTATCGCGCTCATTTGGGCGTGGATTACGGGGCGCCGCTGGGCACGCCGGTGCAATCGATCGGAGCCGGTGTTGTGATCCATGCCGGGCGCAAGGGCGAGGACGGCAACATGGTGCAGATCCGGCACGCCCAGGGCTACGAGACCTACTATCTGCATTTGTCGCGCATCCTGGTGCGCGCCGGCGAACACGTGGCCCAGGGAGAGCGCATTGGGCTGGTGGGCATGACCGGCTTGGCGACCGGGCCCCACCTCGATTTCCGCGTCGAACACAACGGCCAGTTTGAAGATTTCCAGCGGCTGCGCAAGACCCTGCCGCCCGCCGAGCCGGTTTCGGCGAAGTTGATGCCCGAGTTCCGGCAGCTCACCGCCCGCTATATGCCCGAGTTGGCCGGCTTGCAACCCGCCGCCGCACCCGCGCAAGCTGCGGCCATCACCGCCCCTGCTCCATAATGGGGCGTGCGCTCCGCTGCCTCTTATAAACCTGCCCGCCCGGCGTGGCCCTCCTGGTGCTATCCCGCCAACCTCGTTACCGAGCTGCGCGTGGCCGCCATTCCGGTTGTTTTGTTTCTGATCGCGGAGCGGCGCTTGAGCGTGGCTTTCGTGATATTTGCGGCCGCCGCCTGCAGCGACGGTATTGACGGCTGGCTCGCCCGCCGCTTTGAGCAGCGCTCCGCGCTGGGCGCGTTTCTGGATCCGATTGCGGACAAAGGGTTGCTGGTGGCGGTTTTCCTGATACTGGCGCTGCAGGGGCTGATGCCGTGGGCGCTGACCATCCTGGTATTTGTGCGGGACGGCTGCATTCTGGTTTCAGCGCTGGTGCTGTATCTGGCGACGCCGTTTCGCGACTTTCGGCCCACCTGGTGGGGCAAAGCTTCCACCACAGCGGAGTTGGCGACGGTGGGGGTGGCGCTGCTGCAGGCGGTCGATACCAGCGCCTGGGTGCGCGGATTGGAACGGTTTGGGTGGCTGGCGGTGACGGTATTGGCGGTGGTGTCGGGGATTCATTACTCATTCACCTCGGCGCGGCGCTACCTGTCGGCGCAAGCCGCGCATCCCTGAGTCGGCGCGGCGGCATCAGCGCAAGGCATGGACGACGTGGACGCGCGGCCGGCGGCGCCACTGCCGATGCCCTCACCAAGCCCGTGGCGGCCCGTGGCCGAACAGGCAGGCGAGTGGCTGGGGGTCTGCGTGCGAAGGACGCGGGCGGAGTCGCGCCGGTTGACGGAGTTGCTGCGCGCAGCCCGCACGGCGGAGGGCCGGCGGCGGAATTTGGCGCCGTTGGCGGTGCTGGCGGCCTCGGTCGCGTTGGTGGTGGGAGCTGCGTGGGGGATGTGGAGGGGACGGCATGGCCGCACGCGGTGATCCTTTAGCCGCCCACCGGGCGGCGGGCGCCGGGCCTCGGGGCGATACGCTGCCGGAGTTGGACCGGCGGCTGCTAATGCAACGCTCGGCGGTGGTGGAGTCGGTCGAGCGGCTGCGTGGGCGCGTACGGCAAGACCTGCGCAACCTGAACCCGCTCGAGCAGGCGCAGCGGCACCCTGAGGCCACGCTGGGGATCGTTGGGGGCGTCGGGCTGCTCACTGGCCTGGTGATGGGCCGGATCGTGGGTGAATGGGGCGCGCACTGGTTCGGGTCACACACGCGGTAGGATGAGGACTTGCCGCCCGTGGTCCTGCAGCCGCTCAGCGCCGCCGATAGCGCCCGTTTATGGGCGCTGGACCAGCGCTGTTTTCCGCCTGGAATCGCCTACTCGGAGAGCGAAATCCGCGCCTGCCTGCTGCAAGCCGCACGAGGCTTTCACGCCGCTATTGGCGCGACGATGGACGATGGAGGTGACGCGCCCCAGTTGAGGCCGCCGGCGGCGTTTATCCTGTCGCTGCTGCACCGCCGCCGCGGACACATCATCACCCTCGACGTCGCGCCCGAGCATCGGCGCCGGGGATTGGGGTGGGCGTTGATGCTCGCCGCCGAAGCGCATTTCCGCGCTCTGGGTGCGGTGGGAATGCGGCTGGAGACGGCGGTCGACAACCAGGCGGCGCGGCGGTTCTACGCCCGTCTGGGATACCGCGAGATGCGTGAGCTCCCGGATTACTACGCCCGCGGACAGCACGGGCTGCTGCTGCTCAAAAGCCTGGCAGCGGTTCAACGTGTTGACGACCCCCCGCGCGAATGACCTCAGAGATCTGCGTTCAATCGGCCGGGACAGCGGGGTTCCAAAGGATTTCCCAGAGATGGCCGTCCGGATCCTGAAAATAGCCCGAATATCCGCCCCAGAATGCATCCTGAGCCGGCTTCACGATTTTTGCTCCGGCCTTCGCGGCTCGGGCCATCACCGCATCGACCTCGGTTTTGCCTCCCAAGAGGTGGCCGATGCTGAATTCGGTCGGGCTGGGCGGTGTGGGAGGGATGTTGGCATCCAGCGCCAGGTTGTCGCGCTCGAAAAGTGAGAGCATGATGCCGGCTTGAAGCTCGAAAAGAGCGACCGCGCCGTGCTCAAATTCTTTTCCGATGATTCCCTTGCTCGGGAACCCGAGGCCGTCGCGGTAGAAAGTGAGCGACCGCTCCAGGTCATCCACGCCCAGAGTGATGATGTTAATTTTTGGCTTCATCGCACATTATCGCCGGATCCCTCGAAGGGCTCATTCCAGGGAAGCCCAGACCTTTCTCGACGTGAGTTTAGCGGAACCCCGGTGGCCGGTCTAGAAAGTGGCGAGCCACGCGGCGTGCGATAATTGAACTTTCGTTTTTGAGGAGCTGCCCGCTATGGCCATGTCCGCCAACCAAATGCGACCGGGGATGGTCATCATCCACGACAACGAGTTGTTTTCGGTCTTCAGCATCACCCACCGCACGCCTGGCAATTTGCGCGCCTTTGTACAGGCGAAGATCCGCAACCTGCGCACCGGTGGCATGCTGGAGCACCGGTTTCGTTCTGAGGACCGCATTGAGCGGGCCACGCTGGACCAGGCGGAGATGGAGTTCCTCTACCGGGACGGGGACGCGTTCTACTTCATGAACACCGAGAACTACGAGCAGACCCACCTCACCGCGGATACGCTCGGGGATGCGGTGCAGTATCTGATCCCCAACCTCAAGATTCAAATCGAGTTCTACGAGGGCAAGCCGGTCTCGGTCGAGTTGCCGCAAACGGTGGACCTGGAGATCACCGATACCGAACCCGGCATCAAGGGGGCGAGCGTGTCCAACGTGACCAAGAGCGCCACGCTCGAAACCGGGCTGGTCGTGCAGGTGCCTCCGTTTATCGAAACGGGCGAGAAGATCAGGGTGGAAACGACCGAAGGCAAGTACCTGGAACGGGTGAAGTAGCCCAGGCATGGCGGCGTTCTAAGGTTGTACGCCCGGATCACTGGCAAGCGGCAACTGGGAGTGAGCGCCCGCGAGCGGACTGGCAACTTCTTCCGCGGGCAGGCTGATATGGACCAGCGTGCCGCCGCCAGAGCGGCTTCGGATCTCAAAGCTGGCGGCGTCGCCGTAGAGCACACGCAAGCGTTCACGGATGTTGGCGAGCCCGATGCCGTGGCCCTCGCCGCTAGGCGGGCGGGGGGCGTCGCCGCCGGGCTCGGCGGCGGCGAGACCCACGCCGTTGTCCTCGACCTCGAGTTCGATCCGGTTCTGGCCGCCGCGGCGGGAGCGATGGGCGCGCACGGCCACCCATCCCCCCTCGATCTTGGGCGCCAGGCCGTGCCGGATTGAGTTCTCGATGACCGGCTGCAGCAGCATGCTGGGCACGAGCGTGTCGAGGGTGTCGGCGTCGACCTCTTTCACCACGCGCAGTTTGTCCAGGCCGAAGCGCACCACCTCGATGTCGAGGTAATCGTCGGTGAAGGCCAGTTCCTCGCGCAGGGTGAGATGGCTTTCGTGCTTGCGCAGCATGCGGCGCAGGATGTTGGAGAGCTTGACGATCAACACCCGCGCCGTATCGGGGTCGAAGCGCACCAGCGAAGCCACCGAGTTCAGCGTGTTGAACAGGAAATGGGGGTTGATCTGGCTGGTGAGGGCATCGAGGCGGGCTTGCACCAACAACCGGCGCTGGGCTTCGAGTTTGCGCTCGATGCGGGTGTTGTTCCAGATCTTGATGGGGATGGCGATGGCCAGGATGTTGGCCGCCAGCACGGCCAGCACGGTGGCGAAGCTGTGCGGCTCATCGGCGTAGATCAGGCTGGGGGCGCCGCGCCGGAGCTCGAGCTGCAGCAGGGTGGCGCCGGTGACCAGGGCAAATACCAGCGCCTGCCAGTCGCGGAACGGGCGGTCGAGGCGGTTGCGCAGCCAGCGCCACAGTTCGAGATCGATGAAGGGGGAGAAGGCCCACACCTCCTCCTGGTTGGGAGCGGCGCGGCGCAGCAGGCCGCCGACGGTACCCGCCAGCACGATCATGGGCAGCGCCAGCCACTCGTGGGGCACCAGCACGGCGGGCAAGGCGATCGCCGCGCCCCCCACAATGCCCACGCCGTAGCCGCCGGTGAGGCCGAGCAGTAGCGCCCCCGGGAGGCTGAGGTCGGCGGCTTGAAACGCCGGCACCGCCAGCCGGATCATCACCCCGCCCGCCAGCGGCAGGCTGAGGAACAAGGCGAAGTAGAACTTCTCCGCCAGGTTGCGGTCGTCGTTGTACAAGTAGCGCTGAAAGGCGACCGAACGCACCAGCACGGCGGCGATGGCGGCCATCACTCCCAGCTTCAACAACAGCGTAATCAGCAGTAGGCGTTCCGCGCCCATAGTCCGCTGCCAGTCTATACTGAGATTAAAGTGGCTACCCCCCACAACTTCACGCCGCCCGTCCTCAAGCGACCAACGGGAGCGACCCAGCAAAAAGTGGCGAGCCACCTTCCCGCCGTGCATTTGGTGGCGGAGGCGGATTTTCCCACGCGCTGGGGCCGGTTCCGCATTCTCGGCTTTGAATCGGAGGCGGCCCCGGCATCAGCCTCGGAATCAGCGCCCGAAACAGCTATCGTCCTGCGTTGGGCCGAACCGGATGCTGCTGCTGGCGCGCCGCCGCTGCTGCGCATTCATTCCCAGTGCCTGACCGG
>JANWJU010000011.1 GCA_025451775.1 Terriglobales bacterium | reverse complement strand
TGCGCCGCCATCTCCTTTCCCGACTTCTACACCACCCTCGACCGCCTCGCCGACCGCTAGGCGCGGCAGCCATGCCCCAGCGCTGACGCGCTGGGGACCCGCGGGAGGCGGCGGGAAGTAGGGCGGCTCCCGTTGGTCGCCGGATCGAGGCTACAGCGCAACGGTGAGTTGGGTGACCGAAGCGGCAGGGAAGGTGAAGCGGACCGCACCGCTGGAAACAACCGCCGTCGCTGCGCGCGGCGTTACCGCGTCGGGCGCGGCAAAGGTGTTGTGCGCGTGGATGTCGGGACCGGTGAGGACGCGTGCCGTTGCGGCGGTCGGGCGGGCGCCGCGGATGGCGACTTCCGTGTCGCGGGCTTCGGTGAGGTGGGGGTTGACCACCGTGAGCGTCAGGGTTGCGCCACGCCGCGAGGCGGAGCCGTTGAGGCCCCAGAAGCTGGCCGGGGCGGGCTTCCCTCCGGTGTCCATGAGATTCAGCGTGGGGGCGGAGAACTCCGCGCGCACGGCTTGCCCGCCCTGGTGCGCGGCGTACAAGTCGAAGACGTGATAGTTCGGCGTCACCGTGAACTGGTCGCCGTGCGCCAGAAACAAGGCGTTGATGCAGTTGATGAGTTGCGCGCAGGCGCCGAGCGCCACCTTGTCGGCGTGGCGGTTGAAGATGTCCAGCGTGAAGGCGGTCACGATCGCATCCCGCATGGTGATCTGCTGGCCGAAGATGTCGGCGGGAGAGACTTCGCTGCCGAGGTTGTTGCCGCCGTTGTACCAGTCGCCGTACTCATCCACCACCAGCTTGACCCGCCGTTTGGTGTCGTAAACGCCGAGCGCGGCCCAGTTGTCCACGATGATCTTCTCGGTGCTGAACGCCTTCTTAAATGTAGCGTAGGCTTCGTTGGCGTCGAACTTCAGGGCATCTTTCCCAAACGTATAGTTATGCACCGACCATCCGAACGGCGCCGTGATGGGCCGGGAGCCCAGGATGTTGTCGAAAAAGCGCGTGGTCCAATCCACGTCGTCGGAGCTGGGCCCGGAGGCGATCAACTTCAACCCCACGCCGTAATCCGGCACCCAACTGGTGAAGCGGCGGTACTCGGCGGCGTACTCCTCGGGGGTGAAGTTGCCGCCACAGCCCCAACTCTCGTTGCCCACGCCCCAGTAGCGCACGTCATAGGGCTGGGGCGAACCCGAGGCCGCGCGCAGGTCGGCGGCGGCGGTGCTGCCGGCAGGAGAGTTGCAATACTCCACCCAGCGATCGAACTGCAGCGCCGGCAGGCTGCGCAGGTTGGCAGCGAAGTAGGGCTCGGCGCCTGCGAGCCGGCAAAAGTGCACGAACTCATCCGTGCCAAACTGGTTGGGATCGAACGCCTGCGGGCCGTTGCCGAGATGGTGCTGCTCGGCCGAGCCCACCCAGAAGTTGGTGCGCCGCGGCCGCTTGTCGCGCGGCCCCACCCCATCGCGCCAGTCGTAACTGTCGGCAAAACACCCGCCCGGCCAGCGGATCACGGGCGCGTGAATCGCCCGTAGTTTCTCGACCAGCGCTCTCCGAATCCCTCCCACGTTCGGAACCGGCGAGTTCTCGCCCACCCAAACGCCATCGTAGATGACCCCGCCCAAGTTCTCGGTGAAGTGCCCGTAGATTTCCGGGGCGATGGTGGCGATGGGCTCGTCCAGCGCAATCTCGATGCGGGAATCGGCCGCGCTCTGGCTGCCAAGCCGCCGGCCCAGCACCAACGCTCCACCCGCCATCACCGCCGTTTTTGCAAAGTCGCGTCGCAGCATGGCCCTAACCTTACTGCGCCCGTGGCTTGTCTGCAACCTTGACATTCCTCCGGTCACCACTATAGTCGGAGTAATTGACAGGCAGCCCGATGCCCCGCTCGCACCTCACTCAGTTGGCTGTATCAGTGGCGGCGTCCGCTATCGTGGCGATGCTCGCTGCCGGCGCCCGGCCCGGTACGGCGCAGGCTCCGGCGCCTTCAGCCCCTGGATTCGTTGCAGCTTCGATCCGCCCGGCGGACACCAGCGGCATGGTGCATCAATATTCCTTTAAGATCGAGCCCAACCGCCTCACGGTACAGTTTTTCACCGTCCGAACGCTGCTCGAGGAGGCCTACCACCTCCAGGACTACCAACTCCGGCTGTCGACTGGAGGCAAGGACAGGAAAGACAAGCAGACGATCGAGCAGCTTTACGCAGCTCAGCCCTTCGACGTTCAGGCCGTGACCGGAGCACTGGTGACAGAGAGTGCCATGCGCGCCCTGCTGGGCAAGCTGCTGGCGGACCGCTTCCACGTCGTGTCCCACTGGGACACCGAGGCGATTCCCATGTACCGGCTGGAAGTGCTGCCCGGCGGTATTCAACTCAAGAAATTGGATACCGGCTATCCGCACCCCAATAGCCCGTTTGGGGGCGGCCGCGGCACCTGCGTGCTCGAGTTTCAGGGCCCCATGTCGATGCCGCAGTTGGCGGGCATGGCCGCGCAGTGGATCACGGCGCCGAAACCCGTGGTGGATCACACCGGAGTTGACGGCTTCTTCGCGATGGAGCTGAAATTCCTGCAGCCCGGGTGCGTGCCGAGCGCAGGCGGGGTGGGCGCCGACTCACCCCAGAATGCACTCAAGGCAATCGGGCTCAAGCTGACGCCGGCCCGCGATCCCATCAAGGTACTCGTGGTGGAGAGCGTGGGGCCAGTGGATGAGAATTGATGGATGTCGGCAACCGGTACAGGACGTGGCGGCGCATCCGGTGTCCAGGTGGAATCTTCGGATGATCGAAGTCGCCGGCCTATCGTGGTGCATCCCCAGCCGCTCCATCACGCGCCGCGACGCAACGTTGTCTTGGCACGGTGAACGCGACGATCTCCTCCAGTCCCAACCGCTCGAACCCGAACTCCAGCGCCGCGCGGCCGGCTTCGGTGGCGTAGCCGTGCCCCCAATGTTCCCGCGCCAATCGCCAACCCACCTCGACGCAGCGCGCGAAATGGACCTCGAACCCCACCACCACCAGCCCAACAAACCCCAGGAACGGCGCAATTCCGGGGGCCTCGACCGCCCATAACCCAAAACCGTTGCTCCAGGTCGGCGGCGCACCAGGCACGGAGACGCAAACGCGGGGTCCTGAGTTCAGCTACGGTCATCGTCCGGGGCTGGCGTCGCGCCCGACCGCGGATGCCACGGATACCGTTCGTGCGCAGCCACCTGGATCAGCCGCGCATCGGGGTGGGCCGGATTGAGCAGCACGTTATAGGTCTCGGGCAGAATCGCCGAAGGCACACGCAGCAGTGCGGTTGTGCCTCGCGTCAACCACCGGTCGCCGGCTTCCCGGGTTGTATCCAAATCGTCCAAGCTGACGCCGGGCACCGCTGACTCCCACGCGGCGAGCGCCACGCCAGGCGGCACCGCAACTTTGAGCAACCTGTAATGCCGGGGCGGCGCCACCGGATCCACCTCCAGGTGAACGAGCGCCTCGACGACAGCCCCGGCCGGGCTTGCCGCCAAATAGACGATCCGCCGGCCTACCGTGTGCCAGCGGGCCGAGGCGCGCAGTCCGCCAGCGCCATCCAGCGTGATGTAATTGCTGACCCGCCACAGGAGACGGCTCGCGTCGGCCTCACCGTCAGGCAAACATGCCCTCGTCGATTTGGACGAGCATCTCCTCGACCAGCCGCCCGCCGGGTTCGGTGGCCATCATCTGCAACGGCGAACGCCCCTCGAAGCGGCGCTTTGGCGCCCGCACCCAGGCCATGGCCTGCTCCGGCTCGCCCATCACCTGCCGCGCCTGCGCCAACAGCCGCGCCGCCCGCAGCGCCCGCTCCGATTCGGTCACCGACAGCGGTTCCTGCCGTGCTTTGCGGTGCTTCCAGGTGCGCAGCGGCAAAATCAGCTCAAATACCTCGTTCCGGCTAAGACCCCGATCAAGGAACTTCTGCACCACGCCATTGGGCAACCCGGCTTCAACCAACGCCGCCGCCTCCTGCTCGGAAGCAGGTGCCGCGCCGAGCCACTCGGCCATATATCCGCGCAGCGCTCCCGCCGTTGTCGCCATCCCTACCGTCGCCATACGTACATGATGCCACAACATCTGCGGCAGATGTTCCTGCCCGCTGCGTTTTTTTGCGCCTCGATCCTAGGCCAGCAAAATCAGCACCTTAGCAGCTCAGCCCGGGGCGGTGGCCACGCATGCCGTAAAATAGAAAGGCATGCCGCTCACCCCCGAACAGCGCCGCCAAGCCCTTTATGCCGCCATAGGCCAGCGCGTCCTGGTTCTCGATGGCGCCATGGGCACCATGCTGCAGCAGCGCCACCTCACCGCCGCCGATTTTGGCGGGGCCGCGCTTGAGGGCTGCAACGAAAACCTGGTCCGCACCCGCCCCGACGTCTTGTTGGACATCCACCGCGCCTACCTCGAGGCGGGCTCCGATATCGTCGAGACCAACTCCTTCGGCAGCACCGACATTGTGCTCGCCGAGTACGGTTTGCAAGACGACGCGCGGGAGTTAAGCGAACGCGCCGCCCAACTCGCCCGCCAGGCAGCCGACGAATTTTCCACCCCCGAGCGGCCGCGCTGGGTAGCCGGCTCCATGGGGCCCACCACCAAGGCCATCACCGTCACCGGCGGCGTCACCTTCGACCGGCTCCGGCAAGCCTTCCAGCAGCAGGCGGCGGCGCTGCTCACCGGCGGCGCCGATTGCCTTTTGGTGGAGACCTGCCAGGACACCCGCAACATCAAAGCCGCCTTGCTCGGCATCGAGGCGGCGGGGGCTGAGCTTGGATTCAAAATCCCGGTGATGGTCTCGGCCACCATCGAACCCACCGGCACCATGCTGGCGGGCCAGACCGCCGAGGCGCTCGCCGTCTCTCTGGAACACGCCGAACTGCTATCGATCGGCTTGAACTGCGCCACCGGGCCGGAGTTCATGACCGATCACCTGCGGACGCTCTCCGAGATGAGCGCGCGCTTCGTCTCCTGCTATCCCAACGCCGGGCTGCCCGACGAGGACGGCCACTACCTGGAAACGCCCGACAGCCTCGCCCGCCAGCTCGACCGTTTCCTGCACCACGGCTGGGTGAACATCATCGGCGGTTGCTGCGGCACCACCCCCGAGCATATCCGGGCGATGGCCGCCATGGCCCAGGGCCGCGCGCCCCGAAACCCGCCTCCACCCACGCACCGGACCCTCTACAGCGGCATCGACACCATCGAAGCCGAGGAGAGCACGCGCCCGCTGATTGTGGGCGAGCGCACCAACATCGTCGGCTCCCGCCTGTTCAAGCAACTGGTGGCCGCGGAACAGTGGGAAGAGGCCACCGAGATTGCCCGCCGCCAGGTCCGCAACGGCGCCCACATCATCGATGTGTGCCTGCAGAGCACCGAGCGCGACGAGATCGCCGACATCCCTCCGTTTTACGAGAAGCTGATTCGCAAGATCAAGGCCCCGGTGATGATCGACACCACCGACGCCCGCGCCATCGAACTCTCGCTCACCTACTGCCAGGGCAAAAGCCTGATCAACTCCGTCAACCTCGAGGATGGCGAGGAGAAGTTCGAGCGCGTCTGCCCGCTCGCCCGCCGCTACGGCGCCGCGCTGGTCGTCGGCTGCATCGACGAGGATCCGCTCCAGGCGCAGGCGTTCACGCGTGAGCGCAAACTCGTGGTCGCGCGCCGTTCCGTCGAACTGCTCACCACCAAGTACGGCATCCCGGCGCACGATATCATGATCGATCCGCTGGTGTTTCCCTGCGCCACCGGGGATGAGAACTACATCGGCGCGGCGGTCGAAACCATCGAGGGCGTGCGGCTGATCAAGCGCGAGACCCCCGACGTCAAGACCATCCTCGGCATCTCCAACATCTCCTTTGGCCTGCCCGCCTCGGCGCGCGAGGTGGTGAACTCGGTCTTCCTCTATCACTGCACCAAGGCCGGCCTCGATCTCGCCATCGTCAACGCCGAGAAGCTGGAGCGTTTCGCCTCCATTCCCGAGCACGAACGCCAGTTGGCGGAAGCGCTGCTATTCAACACGCCGCCGCCCGTGCTGGGAATCGAGATTCCTGCCGACCACCCCCATCGGGAAGCCCTGCTCGCCGCCTCCGAGGATTGGCGCCAGCAGACCAAGGAGCAGAAGGCGGCGGTCAACCAGTTCCACATCGCCGCCATCGCGGCGCACTTCCGCGGCCGCTCCGGCACCAAACGCGAATCCGCCAGCGCCAACCTGTCACTGGACGAACGCCTCGCCCACTACATCGTCGAGGGCAGCAAAGACGGGCTCATCGAAGACCTGGAGCGCAAGCGCGCCGAACCCGCCGCGCCCCTGGACATCATCAACGGTCCGCTCATGACTGGCATGGCCGAGGTCGGCCGCCTGTTCAACAACAACGAGTTGATCGTGGCCGAGGTGCTGCAGTCCGCAGAAGCCATGAAGGCCTCCGTCTCCCATCTCGAGCAGTTCATGGAGAAGGCCGACACCGCCGCCAAGGGTAAGATCGTGCTGGGCACGGTCAAAGGCGACGTGCACGACATCGGCAAAAACCTGGTCGAGATCATCCTCTCCAACAACGGCTACGAGGTGGTCAACCTCGGCATCAAGGTGCTGCCCGAGACCTTTATCGAGGCCGCCCACAAGCACAAGCCGGATGCGATCGGATTTTCAGGACTGCTGGTGAAAAGCGCCGGCCAGATGACCGTCACCGCCGGCGACCTGCGCGAGGCCGGCATCGACGCGCCCCTGCTGGTGGGCGGCGCGGCGCTGTCGGATCGCTTCACCCGCACCCGCATCGCGCCCGAGTACGGCGGCCCGGTCTGCTACGCCAAGGACGCCATGAGCGGCCTGCGCCTCATGAACGAGCTCATGGACCCAGCCACCCGTGACGCGGTTGCCGCCCAACACGCGCCCGCAGCTCTTGACGCCACCACCGCCGCACCCGCACTCGCGCCCGCCCCCGAGCCGGTCTCGCAGCAGCGCAGCACCAAGGTCCGGCTCGATATTCCCATTCCCGTACCCACCGTGCGTGGCCGCGTGGTGCGCGACGTGCCCCAGCTCGCCGAGGTGTGGTCCTACATCAACCCCATGATGTTGTACCGCCATCACCTCGGGTTCCAGGGCAACTTCGAAGCCGAACTCGCCGCCCGCAACCCCCGCGCCCTCGAACTCCATGAAACCGTGGAGGCGCTCAAAGCCGAGGCCGCCACCTTCCTTAAAGTGCGCGCGGTCTGGCAATTTTTCGAGGCCGTGCCGGAAGGCAACGCCGTGCATCTGTTTTCGCCCGGCGCCCCGGAACCGCTCCACACCTTCACCTTCGAGCGCCAGCGCCGCCCCAACGGCCTCTGCCTCGCCGACTACGTCCTCCCGCCCCAGGACGGCCGCCGCGACCACCTCGCGCTCATGGTGGTCACCTCCGGCGCGGGCGTGCGCGAACGCGCGGAAGCCGCGAAAAACGCCGGCCGTTACGTGGCCTCGATTGGCCTGCAGGTGCTGGCGCTCGAAACCGCCGAAGCCACCGCCGAGTGGCTGCACCGCCAAATCCGCGAGGACTGGGGCTTCCCCGATCCGCCCACCATGACCATGAAAGAGCGCCACACCTCCCGCTACCGCGGTAAGCGCTACGCGTTCGGATATCCCGCCTGCCCCAACATCAACGATCAGGCCGGCATCTGGAAGCTGATCCACCCCGAGGAGATCGGCGTGCAGCTCACCGACGGCATGATGATGGAGCCCGAGGCCTCCACCAGCGCCCTGGTCTTCCATCACCCCGACTGCGCCTACTACTCGGTGAGCGACGAGGCCGCCGGCCGCGCCATCGCCCGTGACGCCTAGACTAAAGCGATACCGCCGCCTAAGCTCAGAGTCCGGGCCTGGCGCTACCGTTGCGTGACCGGTTGCGGCTGCTGCTGGGTCAGGCAGTGGAACGCTCCCAACCCCCAAATAAGATCGCGGCAGTCTATATCCACCACCTCCCGGCCCGGAAACAGCGCCGCCAGCGTGCGGTGCGCCACCGCGTCCTGCGGGCAGCCGAACTGCGGCAGCAGCAGCACGCGGTTGCCGATATAAAAATTCGCGTAGCTGGCCGGCAGCCGCTGCCCCGCGCACACCACCGCATCGGGCATGGGCAGCGTGTGGATCTCGAGCGGCCCGCCGCTCAAGCCCGTCATGCCCCGCAGGCGGGCCAGGTTGGCGCGCAGCGGCTCGTAGTTGTCATCGCTGCGCCGTTCCTCGACCACCGTCGCCACCACGCCTGGAGCCACGAAGCGGGTGAGGTCATCCACATGGCCGTCGGTGTCATCGCCGGCGATGCCCTCGCCCAGCCAGAGGATGCGGCTCACGCCCAGGTAATCGCGCAGCGCGGCCTCGATCTCCGCGCGGGTGCGGCCGGGGTTGCGGTTGGGGTTGAGCAGGCAGCTTTCGGTGGTGAGCAGCAGGCCCGCGCCATCGACGTCGATGCTGCCGCCCTCCAGCACCAGGCCCGGGCGCCACACCAGCAGGTTCAGTCCGGCGGCGATGGCCTCTGGCACCACGTTGTCGCGGTCGTAGGGCCGGTACTTGCCGCCCCAGGCGTTGTACTCCCAGTCCACGATCGCCTGCTCGCCCGAACGATGGTTGAGAAAAATCGGCCCGTGGTCCCGGATCCAGGAGTCGTCGAACGGGATCTCGTGCAGCGTGATGGCGTCCAGATCCACCTCCGCGGCGGCCAGCACCTCGCGCGCCGCCTCGCCCATCGCAGCATCGGGGACGTTGATATGCACGGGCTCACCGGGGGTGAGCGCCCGCGCCATGGCCGCGAAAATAGGCGGAATGCGATCCAGCTTGCCGGGCCAACTCGCCTCCTTGTGCGGCCACGCCAGCCAGGTGGCGGCGTGCGGCGTCCACTCCGGCGGCATGTAAAACCCCTGCCGGCCGGGCGGCTGGGTAGGATCGTACACCGGACTCAATCCCGCATCCGCCGGGTGAGATCACCATAGGCGTCGATGCGCCGGTCGCGCAGGAACGGCCAATGCTGGCGCGTGCGCTCAACCTCGTCCAGATCGATCGTGGCGGTCAGCACGGTCTCCTCGCTGGCGCCCGCCTCGGCCAGGATGCGGCCGTCGGGCGCGGCGATGAAGCTGTGGCCCCAGAACTCGATGCCGGCGCTGCTGGGATCGTCAGGATTCCGCTCCACTCCGACCCGGTTGGGCACGGCGACGAACACGCCGTTGGCGATGGCGTGCGAGCGCTGCATGGTGCGCCAGGCGTCGAGTTGCCGTTCGCCCCACTCGGCCTTTTCCGCCGGATGCCAGCCGATCGCGGTCGGATAGCAGAGTATCTTCGCGCCCGCCAGCGCCGTCAGCCGCGCGGCTTCTGGAAACCACTGATCCCAGCAGACCAGCACCCCCAACCGCCCGGCCTGGGTGCTGAACCCGCGGAAACCGAGATCGCCCGGGGTGAAGTAAAACTTCTCGTAGTAGAGCGGGTCGTCGGGGATGTGCATCTTGCGGTAGGTGCCCACCAAGGCGCCATCGGCATCCAGCACCGCGGCCGTGTTGTGGTAGATACCAGCGGCACGCCGTTCAAACACCGACGCCACCACCACCAAACCCAACCGCCGTGCCGCCGCGCCCAGCGCTTCCGTGGTGGGCCCGGGAACCGGCTCCGCCAGCGCAAAGCGGTCATGGTTCTCGCTTTGGCAGAAGTACGCCGAACCAAACAGCTCCTGCGTGCACACCAGCCCGGCGCCGGCAGCCGCCGCCTCCTCGATCTGGCGCACGGCGGCCGCAAGATTCTCCTCCCGGCTGGGGCGCGCCCGCGCCTGCAGCACCGCAATTGTGAGCGGACGCGACATCGAGTTTAATCGTAGCAGGTCCGTGCCCATGGCCAGACGGGAGCGCCCAAGCGAAAAGTGGCGAGCCACCTCGCCGCTCAGCGGTAAAACAGTAAGACCAGATAGAGATAAACCCAGGTGATGTCGAGGCAGTGCCACACGATCCCGGTCACCTCCATCAGCAACGGGCGGTCCGGCTGCAGCCGCCCCCGCCAGCCGCGCGACAGCACCCACGCGAGCAACCCCAGCGCGAGCAGGAGATGAGCGGCGTGGGCAGCGGTGACCAGGTAAAAGAACGCGCTATTAGGGTGCGTGGCGACATAGACATTGGCGCTCAATAATGAGCGCCACGCCATCGCCTGCCCCGCCAGGAACGCCAGCCCAAAACCAAACGCGGTCGCTGTCCAGCACAGCGTGGCGCGCATCTGGCGCGCCTTGAGAAATTCCCGTCCCCGCACCAACGCCAGGCTGCTGGCCAGCAGCAGGCAGGTGTCGGCGCTGAGAATCTCCGCCAACCGGGCGCTCATCCAGCCGGTGTTCAAGCCGTGCCGCTGCAGGTAGGCGAAAGTCAACGCCAGAAAAAACATGGTCATGGCTGCCACCGCCAGCCACGCCGCGCGCTTCAGCTTGGGGAAGGCGGCGCCTTCCCCCCATCCCTGTGCCGGAGTTGCCATCCGGTTTCAGATTATCCCCTATCCTGATAAGGTGTTCTCCGCCCGCACCGGCTGGCCCCTCCACCCCAACCGGCTTCACCAACTGGCCGCCGCCCGCGGCGCCCGCACGCTGATCGACCTCACCGTCGCCAACCCCACCCAGTGCGGCTTCGAGTATCCGCGCGCCCAGTTGCTGGCCGCGCTGGGTCACGCCGCGGCGTTGCGCTACCAGCCGCAGCCGCTGGGCTTGGAATCAGCCCGCGCGGCGGTGAGCGCCTACTACGCCGAACGGAACGCCAGCCCGGTGCCCACCAACCGCCTGCTGCTCACCGCCAGCACCAGCGAAGCCTACGCCCACCTGTTCCGCCTGCTCTGCGATCCCGGCGATGCGGTCCTCATGCCGGCGCCCAGCTATCCGCTTTTTGAAATGCTGGCCACAATGAGCGACGTGCGCCTGCTCGCCTGTCCCATGCTCTATGACCGCGGCTGGCAACTCGACCGCGAGGCGCTCGAGCACGCCGCCGGCTCTGAGCCAAAGTTGCGCGCTCTCTTGCTGGTCCACCCCAACAATCCCGCCGGTTGTTATCTCAAGCCTGGCGAGTGGCAGTGGCTACAGGAGCTGGCGGCCCGCTGCGGCTGGGCGCTGGTGCTGGACGAGGTGTTCTTCGACTACCCCCTGCCGCCGCACGCCGCCGTGCCGCTGGATTGGGAGTCGGCGCCGGCACTCACCTTTGTGCTCAACGGCCTCTCCAAAATCGCCGCCCTGCCGCAGATGAAACTGGGCTGGGTGTCGGTGCACGGCCCCGGGAATCTGCGCCAGCCGGCGTTGGCGAGGCTGGAGATCCTCAACGACTTGTTCCTCTCGGCGGACGCCCCCATTCAGCACGCCGCCGCCACCTTTCTCCAGACCCGCCACGGCGTGCAAGCGCAGATCCGCGCGCGCCTCGCCGCCAATCTGGCCGCCCTCGATGCCGCCTTGCTCGCCTGCCCGGCGTTGGAGCGGCTGCAGGTCGAAGGCGGCTGGAACGTCATCCTGCGCCTGCCCCGTGTGCGCACCGACGACGCCTGGGCCGAACTGGTGCTGGAGCGCGCCGGCGTCCTCACCCACCCCGGCCACTTCTACAGCCTGCCCCTGGAGTCCCATCTGGTCATCAGCCTGCTGCCACCGCTCGAGACGTTCCAGGCCGGGATCGAAGCCCTGGTGGCGGCTGCCGCCGGCGCCCTGCGATAGTTGGCGCGGGCTCCAGCGCGGCTTTGCCGCGCGCCACCGCTTGTGCTCGCGCCCCGCTATCGCCGCCTGCGGGTACAATGGCGCTTATGAAGGAAGGTCAGAAGCTGCCGGCGTTTACGGGTGTCGATCAGAACGGCGCGACCGTTCGCCTGCAGGATTTCGCCGGCCGGCCGCTGGTGCTGTACTTCTATCCCCGCGCTTCCACCCCCGGCTGCACCATCGAGGCGCGCGCGTTCCGTGATCTCTACCCCGAGTTTCAACGCCGCGGCATCGCTGTGGTGGGCGTCAGCCCCGACTCTCCGCGGGCACAGAAGAAGTTCTGCGACAACCAAAACCTCCCGTTTCCACTCATCGCCGACGCCGATCGCAGCCTCTGCCAAAGCTGCGGCGTGCTCGGGGAAAAAAGCATGTTCGGACGCAAGTATGAAGGCGTGGTCCGATCCACCTTCCTGGCCGGCGCCGACGGCGCCGTGCTCCGCGTCTGGTCGCCGGTCAAAATCGGAGGG
Source organism: Terriglobales bacterium (assembly GCA_025451775.1). Taxonomy (GTDB): domain Bacteria; phylum Acidobacteriota; class Terriglobia; order Terriglobales; family SCQP01; genus SCQP01. Next base: position 12,839 of record JANWJU010000011.1, on the reverse strand, counting down.
CACGCCCAACAGGTGCTGAGCGAGGCGGAGCGCCTGGGCCTGAGCTCGCCCGCCGAAGCGCATCCGTCGATTGATCCATCAACCGATCGACCGCGCGCGCCGCTTCGTCCGCGGTGATCGCTTGCATGCACGGGCTCACCTGGCCCCGCCACACCAGCGGGCACACCCCGCGATCACAGTGGCTGCAACCGAGCCGGTGGGCCAGGATGGTGTGGCCCGCGGCCTGATACCCCCAAATCGCCGGGTCCGTCGGCCCATACAGCGCCACCGTGGGCGTACCCAACGCCTGCGCGAGATGGATGATGCCGGTATCGGGCGCCACCACCCCCGCCGCACCCGCTACCCAATCGGCCAATTCACTCCATCCGGTTCGCCCGGAAATATCAGGGCAGTCCATCGCCGCCCCCAGTTTCTGGCACAGCCGCCGATCCTGAGTGCCACCAGCTAACACCATCTCGTAGCTCTGCCGCTGGCAGTGCTCCATAAGTTCCCGCCACGCCGCCGGCGCCCAGCGTTTGCTGGGCTGGCCACAGCCGGGGTGGATCAGGATGTAGTCTCCCGCCGGGCCGCTCCTGGCCCAGCGCAGCCGCGGCCGCACTTGGCCACTGGCCCTGACACCCGCGGCCGCCTCCACCAACCGTACATTCCTCGCCGCAGCGCTCACGCGCCAGGGCAGATCCCGGTCCAGGTCCAGCCAAAACCCTCCGCCCCGCATACCATACCCGGCAACCCGACGCGCCTGCCGCCGAGCCACTGAAATCCAGCGCGCATCGCCGTGAAACTCCAGCGCCAAGTCGAACCCGCGCCGCCGTGCCAGCACCGCCCGCCGCCACGAGGCCACGCCCCAGACCTCGTCCACCACCCCCAGCCCGGCCACGAAGTCCGCGTAGGCCGGCGCCACCATCCAGGTGATCCGCGCCCCCGGAAACACCTCCCGCGCGCGCTCCACCGCCGGCAGCAGGGTGATGAGATCCCCGAAGCGCTCCCACCGCACAAGCAACAGCCGCCGCACCTCGCCCGCCGCAATACCTGCCGCAGTGCGGGGCCGGCGCAGCCGCCCGCCCGCCGCGTCCAGCATCCGTAACGCCCCCTGGGTCCACCACCGCGTTACCGCATACCGCCGCATGGCCTCATGGTGCCATCGCACGGCGCCCTCCCGCCTCCCCCCGTTGACGGGTACAGCCAGCCCCGCGTCTGCATAAATGGCTGGCGCGCCCAGCGCCCGCGCCCAGCGGCGGTAAGATGGGGGGTGCGACTCGCGGCTTCGATTGTGTTGATCGGTGGGCTGGTGTTTTTGGCCCACCTTTTCGAGTTCGTTTTTAGCCGGACGCGCATCCCCGACGTGTTATGGCTGGTGTTGGTCGGGGTGGCGCTGGGTCCGGTGTCGCACCTGCTGTCGCCGGCGGCGTTTGGGGTGGTGGGGCCGGCGTTTGTGGCCATCACGCTGGTGCTGATCCTGTTTGAGAGCGGGCTGACGCTGCAGTTCAACCGTCTCCGCCAGGCGCTGCCGGGCACGTTGGCGCTCTCCAGCGTGTCGTTCATTGGTGAAGCGCTGATCCTGGGCGCGGCGGCGTGGTGGCTGTCGCCGCTGGGAGCCTTCCGCTCGTTTCTGCTGGGGGTCATCCTGGCGGGCAACTCCCCCACCGTGATCGTGCCCCTGGCCAAGGGCCTGGGCCTGGAGGCACGGACGCGGGACATCCTGTTTTTGGAGTCGGCCTTCGGCGACGTGATCAGCATCGTGCTGGCGCTGGCGCTGCTCGATGTCCACGCCAACGGCTGGGGGCGCTGGGCGATCACCGGAGGACACTTCCTGTTGGGTTTCGGGGGCGCGGTCCTGATCGGCGCCGCCGGCGGCATCGCCTGGGCGCTGGCGCTGCGCAAGACGCGCGGCCTGCAGAACCCGATGTTCACCACCCCGGCGTTCGTCTTTGTGCTCTACGGCGCCACCGAACTGCTGCACGCCAACGGCGCCATCGCGGCGCTGGCCTTTGGCGTGGTATTGGGCAATGTGCGGGAGAGCAAGCTGCCCGGCGCGCTGTCGGCGGAGGGGCTGAACCAGGCCGAGCTGGTGTTTTTGGGTGAGATCGTGTTTTTGTTGAAGACGTTTTTCTTCGTCTACATCGGGCTGTCGATCCGTTTCACCGATATGGAATGGCTATTGTTTGGCGGATTACTGACCTTGGTTATGCTCATCCCCCGCATCGCCGCCGTGGGCCTGACGCTGCGCTCCCACACCTCGACGCGGGACGCCTCGCTCGCCGCCTGCATGGTGCCCAAGGGGTTGGCCGCCGCCGTGCTCGCCGAATTGCTGGTGCAGCAAAATGTCGCGGGCGCGGCCGAGTTGCAAAGTATCGTCTATGCGGTGATCTTTTTCGGCGTGGTCATCACCTCGATCCTGGTGTTTCTAGTGAACCAGCCCGTGGGGGCGAGCCTCATGGCCTGGGTGCTACGCCGCCGCCGGGACGAACCACATCCGGAAACGGTGCTCACGGCCTCCTGAGTTCCGTTTCGACCCCGCATTCCCTCCGGCCTGGTGGGGGATGGGTTCCCCTGACCGCCGCCGTCCGCTTCTCAGCGCCTGATGACTCGGCGGCGCCACTCCGGCGGAGGCAGCCTGGAGATTCCACGAGCAGAGCGGGAATCCCCTGCCGCCAATCGAAGCCCGCCCACAAGCGACCAACGGGAGCGACCCAGCAAAAAGTGGCGAGCCACTTGGAAGCTGCGCCTCTATCGCTCCGGCCATCGCGGCCTGCAACGCGCCCGCCTGCGCCCGTGGCTCGATTACTACTGGTGCGAGGTGCTGCACACCGTCACGCCACCCTTAACCCTATCGGACTGGGATACGGATTCGATCGCACTGGCTGAAGTCGGCGCCGCCGGCGGCGATGCGTGGTTGCGCCAGCTCGACCCGCGCCCGGGGGTGGATTTTGCGCAGCGCTGGCAGGCAGGATGCCGCTGCTTCGCTGCCGCCCTAGTCCAGGAGAACGTCCAAGGGAGCGTCCGCCGCTGTGTGGGTTACGTATGGGTGGCCCCCGGTCCCTGCCGCCACGTGGGCCGCCGCGGCTGCGACTGGCACATCCCCGCGGGCTCGGCCTGGATCTTCGACGCCTTCACCCATCCGCTCGTGCCCGGGACCTATCCCGACCTGATCCGTACCGCCAACCGCTATCTCCTGCGCGACGGCATCACCTCGCTTCTGGGTCAGGTCGAATTCGATAACCTCGCCTCGCGCCGCGTTCACCGCGCCCTCTCGGCACGCCGCCTGGGCTGGGTGGCCTCCCTCCACCTCGCCGGCCTCAGCCTCCACCTCGACCACCGCCCCGGCGCTTGGAGCCTGCGTTGGGGCCACACCCCGGTGCGGCTGGAACGTTTCCTGGGCCCATCCGGGACCGCCCCCGTCATCCAACAGCAGGCGGCGTAGGGCGCCCCTTTGGAGGCAGCTTGGAAATGCCACGAGCAGAGCGGGGCAACCCCTGCCGGCAATCGAAGCCCGCCTTTAAGCGACCAGCGCGAGCGACCCAACGAAAAGTGGCGAGCCACTCACGCGCGCAGGAAGTTGCGGAACCGGGCCGGATCCGCCTGGAAGCCGGGGAACACGCCCTGCAGCCGGTCGACCCCCAAATGGCGCTCGACCGCCTCGGCCAGCACATCGCGGAAATCGGTGGTGATGGCCAAGTCCCGGTTCTCGTAGAGCTGATTTGGGCTCATGCCCGGCCACGGCCCATAAACCTGGCCGCCCTTCACCGCGCCGCCGAGCACGAACATGACATTGGCGTGGCCGTGGTCGGTGCCGCGGTTGCCGTTCTCGTGGACGGTGCGGCCAAACTCCGACATGGTGACCAGCACCACATCCTCCTGGCGCGGGCCGAGATCGGTCCAGAAGGCGTTGATGGCGTCGGCGAAGCCGCGCAGGCTATTGGCCAACTGGCCTTCGGTGTTGCCTTCGTTGACGTGGTGGTCCCAACCGCCCACGTCGGCAAAGGCCACCTCGACGCCGACATCGGCCTTGATCAGTTGCGCCAACTGGCGCAGGCTGCGGCCCAGCGGCTGGTTGGGGTAGGCTGCGCCGGCGGCGGGCTGATAGGTCTTGGGATCGAGTCCTTGGACCAGCTTCAGCGCGGCAAAAGTGTCCTGTCCTGCCGGCCGCAGCACGGCGTCGGCGGCACCATCGTAGAGGGCCGCGAAGTCGGCGCCCGCCGCCATTGCGGCCGGCTGCCGCTGATTTCCACCCACCTGGAAAGCGTTCAAGTTGTTGATGGCTACCGCCGGCACGCGCCCTTGCAGCGTCAGCGGCACTTGCGCACCCATGGCCACGGCGCGCATCGGCGACTTGCCGGCCATGGGATCCAACTCCAGAGCGCGATTGAGCCAGCCGTCGTCGGTGGACTTCGTCCCCGGCGTACCCGATTCCATGAACTCCTGCGCGTCAAAGTGCGATCGCGTGGGATCGGGCGACCCGGTCGCCTGCACCGCCGCCAGGTGGCCCTGGTCCCAGAGCGGCTTGAGCGAGGCCAGCGCCGGATGAAAGCCGAAAAAGCCGTTGAGATCGATGATCGACGGCCGTGGGATGGCGATCGTCGGCCGCAGCCGGTAGTACTCGCTCTCCCCGTAGGGGATGACCACGTTGAGGCCATCAGCCGCGCCCCGCTGGAAGATCGCCACCAGGATCTTCTTCTTCCCGCTCATCGTGCTGGCCCAAGCCGAGCGCGCCAGCCAGTGCGGCGCCGCGCCGATGCCCACCATCGTCAAAGCCGAGTTCTTGAGGAAAATGCGCCGTGTGGAAGCCATGGGGTTACCTCTTTTGAAAATCTGGCGAGCCCAGCACCAGGCCCGCAATCAACTGCACTTGCGCCGGCGATGCCGGCACCGGGTTGGACATCTCCGCCGTCCCCGCCGCCGATCCGTCCGGCGTCCGCGCCAGCTCCCGCTTGATGGTGGCCGTCGTCTGCGGCGAGGCTTGCCCGTGCAGCAGGCCCTGCAACATGTTCTGCTCGACCGTCAGCAGCCGGTCCTCACCGCTGGCGAATTGGGTGAGATCCACCTGCACGCCCGGCACCTGATTGCGTGCCAGTTGCAGGGCAAAGTTCAGGCGGGCGATCAAGCCGCTGCTCGATACCCACGCCTCGCCCACGTTCTTGTAGCCCGTGGGCGGCTCTTTGCCGTAGAGCGGTTGCCCCATCTGCGCGATCACCTGGGTGAGCCGCTCTGGATTGCTCACCTGGGCGCCCAAGCCCCGCACCGCCGACACCACCATCTCCAGCGGCGATTTCACCTTGTCCCGCTCGTACTTCGGGTTCCAAAACTCGGGCGAGTTGATCATGGTGGCCATGACCTGGCGCAGATCCCCGTCGCTTTTCATGAAGCTGGCCGCCATGCGGTTCACCAGCGCCGGCGGCGGATCGTCGGCGACAAAGCGCTGCGCCAGCTCGTAGGCGATGTGCTGCGCCGTATCCGGGCTGCGCGACAGGATCTGGATCACCTTCAACCCGTCGCTCATGCCGCCCCCGGCGGGAATCGTGACCCCCAGTACCGTCTTGGGCCCCTTGTCGTGGAGCTGGTCGTTGTAGAAAAAAGTGGGATCGATCTGCGGCTGCTTGATGGTCCAGCCGGTGAAGCAGCGCGCCACCGCGATCACGTCCGCCTGCGTGTAGTGCAGCCCAACGGTGTGCAACTCCATCACCTCGCGGCCGTAATTCTCGTTGAGGCCGCGCGTGGCCGGCTTCGCCTTCACCGGCGGCGGCAGCCGCGGCATGATCAACGCCGCCCCCGGCCCAAAGCGCGCGTAGGCGCGCCGCACCTGCGCTTGGTAGCGTTGCGCCGCAATGCGAGCATCGGCATTGGGGTCGACCGACTGCCAGTTGTCGAGGTAGAACAGCATGGCCGGGCTCTTGGCCGTGGCCAGCAACAGGTCGCTGAACTTGCCCAGCACGTGCGGCCGGATGGCGTCCCGCTCGTAGGATGTGATCAGCTCCCGGTCGATACCTTTTTGAACCCAGATATTGAAGTGGTTGAACCAGAAGTCGGTGAGCACGTCCTCGAGCTGGCGGTTGGTCTCAACCGCGCGCAGTACCTTGGCGTCGGTGAGGTCGGTGGTCACGACCTGTTGCGGCTGCCACAAGGCAGCGACCTCGTGCGCCTCGCCGGCCGGGACCCAGGGCTCGAATTGCAGATCGGCGCCCCGCGGCAGGTGCTCGATCACGGCCGATTGTGTGGGCGCGGGCAGGGCCGCGAACGCCGCCAGGCGTTGCGGCTGCGAGCCCGTGGTCAGAGCCTGAATCTGTTCCGGGCTGAGCAGCCCGGCGAGCGCGGCCGCGGCATTCGGCGGCGGCGGCGGCGGCGCCACCATGGGCCCGAAAAACTCCGCCGCTTTCGTTCCCCCCGGGCCACTCTTGCTGCTGGTCCGCTCGCGGTAGGCGGCGATCTCCCGCTCGGCCACAACGCGCAATTGCGTATCAGAGGGCAGCGGCCGCTTCCCCATCGCCATCTGCCGGATCATCTCCCCGGACGGATAATGCTCCAGCATCTCCCCCGGCGACATGCGCAACGTATCGAGCGGCGCGAGCGCCGCCGTGAGCGCCGGATTCTCAGGGATGCGGTCGGGGTGAAGCTGGTTATCGACCCACTTCTTCAGCCCGACCTTCTCGACCGCGGCCACTTGGCCGGGCGCGATACCCCACGTCAGGCGGTCCAGCGCGATGACGATCCGTTGTTGGGAATCTGGTTGCGGCGGGGCGGCGTACAACGCCTCGCGCGCCATGAGCGCGCCCCCCATCGCCACCGCTACGGCCAAGCCGACAACCGCGGCACTTCGCATAGAAGCCTCGCTGCCTTGAGATTACATCTGCACTGCACGCCGCGCGCCATCCGGAACACGATTGCTTCGTTTTCCGTCCGCACGCCGCATGACACTCTGCACATCTCAGCCGGCCCGATCGGCTATGAACACTCAGACGCTGCTTCCCGCTGCGGCGGGTACAAACATTCTCAGGCCTACCATCGGTTTATACTATGGATGAATCTGACATTCAGAGATTCAGGCACACCGTTCAGAGGCAAACCATGGAAACCAGTCGCATCGGCAAACGGGGAACGGTGGTGATTCCCGCCAAACTCCGCCGCAGGTTTGGACTTGAGGAAGGTGGCTTGCTAGTAGCCGAGGAGCGCGAAGACGGCATCTTGCTGCGCCCCGCCGTAGCCATGCCGGTGGAAATCTACACGCCGGAGCGCAAGGCGGAGTTTCTGCTTGGCAATGCGACCAGTGCCGCCGATTACCAAAGGGCGGAAGCCAAGGTCCGAGAGCTAGGGCTCGACCCTGAAAAAATTGGCAAAGAAATAAAAAAGTTTCGAAAGAGCCAGTAGCTATAGGGAATGCACGACAAGGTTTTCCTGGACGCGAACGTGCTGTTTTCCGCGGCCTATGACCCCGGTTCCGATATCGCCGGGCTGTGGCAGCTATCGCCGGTAAGACTGTGCACCTCGCGCTACGCGGTCGAGGAGGCTAGGCGCAACCTGGACAATGCGGAAGAAAGACATCGCCTGGACCAGATGCTTGGCCCGATGGCAGAGGAGAATGAGCTCGCACCGTTGCCCGACCATATCGCGCTGCCCGCCAAAGATCGCCCCATTCTCCAGGCGGCAATCCAGGCTCGCGCGACCCATTTGCTGACCGGCGATCTTCGCCATTTTGGAGCTCTGATGGGCAAACGGGTGGGTGGCGTGCTGATCCTTCAGCCGGCCGACTATTTGGCCGGCCACGCCCCCAACCAATCCACCTAAGCTGTTGTATAATAAACCCTTATGGCCGACGACGAGAGCCAGATTCCGCTCAACGGACACAGTCCCGCCAACCCTGAAGGCGCCAAGCCCTACCAGCCCGTCAACATCGAGGACGAGATGCGCCGCTCGTATCTCGACTACGCCATGTCGGTCATCGTCGGCCGCGCCCTGCCCGATGTCCGCGACGGCCTCAAGCCCGTGCACCGCCGCATCCTCTTCGCCATGTTCAGCGAGGGGTTGCTGTCCAACAAGAAGTACTCGAAGTGCGCTGGTGTGGTCGGCGAAGTCCTCAAAAAGTACCATCCCCACGGCGATGCCCCCGTCTACGACGCGCTGGTGCGCATGGCCCAGGATTTCAACCTGCGCTACCTCCTGGTCGATGGCCAGGGCAACTTCGGCTCCGTCGATGGCGACCCGCCCGCGGCCTACCGCTACACCGAAGCCCGGCTCACCAAGATCGCCGAGGAGATGCTCGCCGACATCAACGCCGACACCGTCGACATGGTGCCGAACTTCGACGAAGCCACCGAAGAGCCGGTGGTGCTGCCCACCCGCATCCCCAACCTGCTGATCAACGGCTCCGACGGCATCGCCGTCGGCATGGCCACCAAGATCCCGCCCCACAACCTCACCGAGATTTTGGACGCCGCGCTGGAACTTCTGAAAAATCCCAAGGCCGCGCTCGCCGACCTGATGCAGCACGTCCACGGACCCGACTTCCCCACCGGCGGCATCATCTACGGCAAGGCCGGCATCGCCAGCGCCTATAAAACCGGCCGCGGGTCCTTCACCGTGCGCGCGCGCGCGGGTACGGAAGCGCTGGGCAAAGATCGCAAGGCCATCGTGGTCACCGAGCTCCCCTACCAGGTCAACAAGGCCCGCCTGATCGAGAAGATCGCCGAACTGGTGCAGGACAAGCGCATCGAGGGCATCAGCGACATCCGCGACGAGAGCGACCGCGACGGCATGCGCATCGTCATCGAGCTCAAGCGCGGCGAACAGCCCGAGCTGATCCTCAACCAGCTCTACAAGCACACCGCCATGCAGAGTAACTTCGGCATGATCCTGCTGGCGGTGGTGCATGGACAGCCGCGGGAGTTGGGCCTGGGACAGGCCATCCAGCTCTTCCTCGACCACCGCGTCGACGTGGTGCGCCGCCGCACCGCCTTCGAGCTGCGCAAGGCGCGCGAGCGCGAGCACGTGCTCGAGGGCTACCGCATCGCGCTCGATAACCTCGATGCCGTGATCAACCTGATCCGCGCCTCGGCCAATCCGCGTGAAGCGCGCGAGGGCTTGGTCGCCCGCTTTGCGCTCACCGAGCGCCAGGCCCAGGCCATCCTCGATCTGCAGTTGCACCGCCTCACCGGCATGGAGCGGCAGAAGCTGTTGGACGAGCTCGCCATCCTGCGCCTACGCATCGCCGAGTTGGAGTCCATCCTGGCTAGCGACAAGAAGCTGCGCGGCGTCATCGCCGACGAACTAAAGGAAGTTCGCAAGGACTTCGGCGGTGACAAAGACCCGCGCCGCACCGAGATCCAGGACGAGGTGGGCGAGATCCTGCTCGAGGACCTCATCAAGGAAGAGACGGTGGCCATCACCGTCACCCACTCCGGCTACCTGAAGCGCACCCCGATTTCCACCTACCGCCTGCAGCGCCGGGGCGGCGGCGGACGCAAGGGCGCGGGCACGCGCGAGGAGGACTTCGTCGAGCACCTGTTCGTCTCCTCCACCCACAGCTACATCCTGGTATTCACCAACACCGGCCGCGTCTACTGGCTCAAGGTCTACGAGATCCCCGACGCCGCCGCCAGCGCCAAGGGCAAGGCCATCCAAAGTTTAGTGGCGCTGCAAGCCGGCGAGGAGGTCAAGGCCATGCTGCCCATTAAGGACCTCACCACCGCCGACGAGTTCATCGTCATGGTCACCAGCGCGGGCACGATCAAGAAGACGCCGGTGGCGGATTTCTCCAACCCCCTCGCCCGCGGCATCATCGCCATGGGCGTGGGCACGGACGACCAGCTCATCAGCGCCAAGCTCAGCGACGGCAAGAGCGAGATCTTCCTGGCCACGCGCACCGGCCTGGGCATCCGCTTCAAGGAATCGGGCGTGCGCCCCATGGGCCGTGCCGCCCAAGGCGTGCGCGGCATGAAGCTCGAGGACGGCGACGCCATTATTGGCATGGAAGTCTCCGGCGATCCCAGCCAAATCGTGCTCAGCGTGACCGAATGCGGCTACGGCAAGCGCACCGCACTCAGCGAGTACCGCCTGCAGACCCGTGGCGGCCACGGCGTCATCAACGTCAAGACCACCGCCCGCAACGGCCAAGTGGTCGCGGTCATGGCCATCAGCGAGACCCCCGAGGTGGTGGTCATCAGCCAGCAGGGCAAGATCATCCGCATCGGCAGCGCGGGCATCCGCGAGGTGGGCCGCGCCAGCCAGGGTGTGCGCATCCTGCGCCTGGACGACGGCGATCAAGTCGCCGCCGCCAGTGTCCTCCCCGCCGAGGAGCAGGAAGCCGCCACCCCCGACCTGCCGCTGCAATAAGGCGCCGGATGGACCCGACCCAGCGCGAGGCGGCGAGCCCTCAGGCGGCTGCGATGGCACGGCCGGCCGGCAGGGCGCGCAGGGCCGCCGGGCGTTCGTGGGATGCAAGCGGCGGGGCCTGGGGCAGGAGTGCAAGCACGAAGCAAACGTCCATGCTGGCACGACAATGGCCGCATTTCTGTCCTGGAATGACCCGCAGTTGACAGTGTCCGCCGCGCATCTCCGGCATGACCAGTCCATCCACCGCGCGCGTGCACATCGAGCAATACACCTTAGCCTTCCGGCTGTTGTTGACCACTGGCATACGAGCTCACCTGCTTTCCTAAATCGCTATTACGCTGCCCTTGATGGGTATTTTTCTTCCGTCGCCACCGATCGTGGCTCTTCCGTGGCAGGAGAGGCGCAGCCCGGCGCTCGCTGCCGCGGCAAGAAAAGCAGCAGCGGGTACGGCAGGAGAAAGAAGGTGATATTTTGCCCCGGCCGGTCGGTCCCCGGCCGGAGCTGACCTCGCGGTGGGAATTCCGCGGCCACCGACCGGAACAGATTCTTCAACGTCATCGCTCGACTATGGGCCCGGGATACCGCGGCCGCTGCCCAATAGTGCGCATTCGCCGACTAAAATGCGTGGCTCGCACTGTGAGCATCACTCGCTCGTGGGTGCGATCAACTCAGCTTGGGCCACGAATCCAAAAGCTCGCGCAGTTCATCGTCCGTCCGGCCGGCAATTTCGCTCTCCGGCCAATACCCGAGGATCTGGAACTGGGTGGCGCCGGTTCGATCATCGGGCCAAATCCGAATCGAAGCCTGAGGGCCGTCGAAAACGATTTGCCTGCCCGGCGCCAAACGTTGCGCCAAACCCCTGGCAATCTGCGCTAAACGCTCGGCCTGCGCGCCCATACCAACTCCATCCCCGCCTGTGACCTCAACCTACTTCCGTTTCCGAGCCCGTCCCTTCGCAGGCGGAACGCCCTGGTCGTCCTCGCCGCCGGTTGCGTCGGCTTCAGATCGTGGAGGCACCACCGTGAGTCTTCCCAGCTGACCGTGGTCCGGGGCATGCCGGTCAGGCAAAAGCAGTTTCTTTTGCTTTTGAATGGTTTCGTTTTCCTTGGCGTTGACTTGCGCCGCGATTTCACGTCCCTCGCCGGTGTCTGGCATAGGTCCATGATGAGCGGCCTTCCGAACTGAATCTGTCCATTCTTGGACAGTGGCAGGGTGGGGGTGGCGAGCCACACTGGGTTGACATTCAGGCGGCTCGCTTCAGCTTCTCCTGAGCCAGCCAGTCGTCGAAGCGGACCGTTCCGAGCTTCGCATCGTCGCGAGGCACGAGCGCCCGCTCGCTAACAGGCACGCCGTAATACAGCGCCGCCGGATTGGCGACCACCTTGCGCGGGTCGCCGGTTGCCTGCAGGTAACGGCGCACCAGATCATCGAGGCGGAACGCCTCCGGGCCGGCAACCTCGACAACACGGTTCACGGGCTTGCCCACGGCGACCCTGCCCACCGCCTTGGCGACATCGCCAGCGGCCATGGGCTGGATCAGCACCGGCGGGAGATGGACTTCGTTCCCCTGGGTCGAGAAGTCGGCGATGCCCTGAACAAACTCGAAAAACTGCGTCGCGTGCACGATCGAGTACGGCAGACCCGACTCCTCAATGAGCTTTTCCTGAGCACCCTTGGCCCGGAAGTATGGACTCTCGGCGAGTCGATCGGTTCCGACGACCGAAAGCGCAACGAGGTGGCCCACCCCAGCGGCAGCCCCATAATTCAGAAGGTTGCCGGTTGATGTGGTGAAGAAATCCATCACCGCCTTCTCCGCCCAGGAGGGCGCGTTCGAAACATCGACGACGACTTGGGCGCCTTGCAATGCCTCCGCCAGCCCTTCACCGGTGAGCGTGTTCACGCCGGTGTTCGGCGCGGCGGGTATGACGTCGTGGCCTTGTTCAGTGAGGTAGCTCACCAGTTTGGATCCAATGCGGCCGGTTCCACCGATAACTACGATCTTCAAAGTTTTCCCCCGCTGCCCCGTTCGGCTGAATCCCTTAGGCTGGCTGCAAGTGATGCCGCCCGGCAATGAAGCGATGCCCTCCACCCGGAGGAGCGCTTCGGCTCGCGAATCGTAGCTCTCAAGTTTCACCCACGGGGGACCGATATCTCTTAAGATCGGAGTGTCCCCATCCTGGCGCAAGATCGACCTTCATGGCCACCCCCAGTCCGTTTTCGAGCGCGCGCATCCTTGTAGTCGATGATGAACCGCTGATCTGCGGCTTGCTCTGCACGATCCTGACGGGCCACGGCTACGCCTGCCGCTCCTGTGGCAGCGTCGAGGAGGCGGACGCGCTGCTGGGCGCGCAGCCGTTCGATCTCGTCATTACCGATTACCAGCTTCCGGGGCGCTCGGGGTTGGAGTTGCTGACGACGGCGCGCGCCCGCTACCCGGAGATTGCCTTCCTCATGGCCACCGGCGCCGATGATGCCCGCACCGCGGTCGACGCCCTGCACGCCGGCGCCCTCGACTATCT
>JANWJU010000010.1 GCA_025451775.1 Terriglobales bacterium | reverse complement strand
TTTGAGGGTCATGCGGGGCCGGGCCAATCCGGGGTGGTAAAACGTTCGAGTTGCGGCGATAGGATCAGGCCGGCGACGGCCTCGCGCCGCAACAGGGCCAAGCCGTCGCGCGGGCCGAGCACGAAGGCGGCGGTGGCCAGCGCGTCGGCCGCCATGGCGTTGGGGGCGATCACGCTGGCGCTGCACGCCAGCAGGGCCGGGACGCGGTGGCGGCCATCGAGCACATGCCGCCCGCGCTCGTAGTCGCCAGAGGTGCAGACGGCGGCGCCGGAAACCGCAACCGTCTCGAAGATGGCTTCCGGCTGCCGGGGATGGCGCAGACCCACCTGCCAAGCCAAGCCGGCAGGATTGCGGCCGGCGAGATAAAGGTCGCCGCCGGCGTCGATGGCGAAACCGCCGGCGCCATCGCCGAGCGGGGCCAACTCGCGCGCGGCGAGGTCCACGGCGAGCCCCTTGGCCACGCCGCCCAGGTCGAGCAGCAAGGGCCGCCGCAGGCGCGCCGAGCGGCGGCGCGCATCGAGGCGGACGTCGCGAAAACTGGCTTCGGCTTGAGGCCCGACCCCGCTCGCCGCGCGCGCCCCGGTGCGGTCGTTGCGGTCGTAGCCCGCCGCTTCCATCTGGGCGCCGAGGGTGGGGTCGAAGGCCCCGCCGCTGGCGCGGGCAACGCCGAGGGCGGTGCGCAGAGCCTCAAACAGCATCGGGCTCAGGGGCACCTCCCGATCGACGCTGCCGCACAGCCGGCGCAGCTCGCTCTCCGGCTCGAAGCGCGAGCAGCAGGCCTCGACCGCGGCGAACCAATCCAGCGCGCGCTCCACCCTGGCCGCGGTTTCGGGGGTGTCGTGAACGGTGGTGATGCTCACCACGGTTCCCATCGCCGCCCTAGTTAGGGTCATGGGTTGCGGTTAATGCGCCTTGCCCAGCGCCTGCACGATGGCGTAGTAGAACGCATCCGTGCTCTGGGTGGCGCCGGAGACATAGTCGACGTTGGCGCTTTGGCGGCTGACCACCTGCCCGGGCAGGGCCTCGATCCAGGAGCAGGAGTAGCGCGTCAGGCAACTGATGATGCGGGCGGAGGCGATCTTGCCGTTGGCGATCTCGACCTGCGCCTGGATGTCGCCGTGGCGGCTGGTGCCCCATCCGGTGTAGGTGCCATCGTTGTATTTGGGAGCCGCGGGCTGGGCCGGCGCGACCGGGGCAGAGGCCCGCTCTGCGCGTGGCGTCTCCAAGCTGCCTGCAATCGAAGCGGCGGCGGTGACGGCGGGGGTGGGTTCGGCGGCGGGCGCGGGTTGAGCCTCCGGCGCCGGCGCCTCCCCTGTGAGCGCGAGGCGGGGCGTGGCGGCGGCGGCCGAGGCCGCCTCGGCGGCGGCGGATGGAGCCGCCAAGTTGGGTTCGGAACTGGGTGCGGAAGCTGGCGGGGCCAGCGCCACTGGTAGGGCGGCGGGGCGGAGGAGCGCGGGCGGTGTGGCCGGCACTAAAACGGGCTGGAGGCGGCTCAGCGGGACGGCGTGGATGCGAGCGGCGTCCTGCTCGTTAAAACGGCGGGCCGCATCGCGGCTGCGTACGTAGCCCGCGCTGTAGACCGCCAGCACGGCGGCTGAGCTGAGCGCCACGATGCCGTGGCGCGGCCGGCCGCCGCTTTTCTTCTTAAGCTTCAGGTCATCGCCGAGAGCCATAGGAATGGCAACGAAGCCTCCCGGCCCCGGGTTACTGGATTTTACGCCTGCTGTTCGTTGCCGGCGCGTTTGAGGGAGACGTGCTCCTCGATGGTGGCGCCGCCGGTGGCGGGGGAGTGGCGGTAGGAGTCGATCAGGTCGCGCTCGTGATCGTGCAGGGCGGCGCGCAGGCTGAGGCCGATTTTTTTGTCGGCTGGGCTGAGTTTGATGATCTTGAACTCGTACTCGCGACCCACGGTGAGCGGTTCGCCCGCGGTGACGTCGGGGTTGATCTCGGAGTTATGGCAGAGGCCCTCGATACCGCCCTCGATCTCGACGAAGGCGCCGAAGGCCGCCAGGCGGAGCACCTTGCCGGGCATCACTTCGCCCAATTGATGGACGGCGAAGAAGCTCTCCCACGCGTCGGGCTCGAGTTGCCGGATGCCCAACGACAGGCGGCGGTTGTCGATATCGATGCTGAGGATCTTGGCGCGCACCTTGTCGCCCTTTTTGACCACCTCGCTGGGGTGCTGGATGCGCTTGGTCCAGGAGAAATCGCTGATGTGGACCAGGCCGTCGATGCCGTCCTCGATCTCGACGAAGGCGCCGAAGTCGGTGAGGTTGCGGACCCGGCCCTCGACCACGCTGCCGGGGGCAAAGCGCTCGGGCAGCGACTCCCAAGGGTTGGCCTGGGCTTGGCGCAGTGACAGCGACATGCGCCGTTCGCCGGGGTTGACGTCGAGCACGACGGCTTCCAGATCCTCGCCGATGGTGACCAGCTTGGCGGGATGCTTGGTGCGCTTGGACCAGGACATCTCGGAGATGTGGATCAGGCCTTCGATGCCCTGCTCGAGCTCGACGAAGCAGCCGTAGTCGGTGATGCTGACGACTTTGCCGTGCACGCGCGCATGCTGCGGGTAGCGCTCCTTGGCGTCCGACCAGGGGTCGGGCAGGAGCTGCTTGAATCCTAACGACACGCGCAGCTTGGCCTTGTCAAACTTGAGAATCTTAACGGTGATCTCGTCGTTGGGCTGGACCATCTCGCTGGGGTGGGCGACGCGGCCCCAGGAGAGATCGCTGACGTGGAGCAGGCCATCGAGGCCGCCGACATCGACGAAGACGCCGTATTCGGTGACGTTCTTGACCACGCCGGTGACCACGTCGCCCTCGTTGAGGGTTTCCAAGGTGTGGGCGCGGTGGGCTTCAATCTCTTCCTGCAACACCGCCTTGCGGGAGACCACGATGTTGCCCCGCTTCTTATTCAGCTTGATGATGCGGACCCGGACTTCCTGGCCGACAAAGCTGTCGAGGTTGCGCACCGGGCGGGCATCGAGTTGGGAGCCGGGCAGGAAGGCCTTGACGCCGATGTCGCAGGCCAGACCGCCTTTGATGCGCTCGACGATGCGGCCC
Organism: Terriglobales bacterium; assembly: GCA_025451775.1. Lineage (GTDB taxonomy): Bacteria > Acidobacteriota > Terriglobia > Terriglobales > SCQP01 > SCQP01. The sequence goes on along the minus strand of JANWJU010000010.1, from coordinate 50,516 downwards.
TGGATGATGGTGGCCTGTTCGTGGGCTTGCTCGAGCTCGTCCCACAGCCGGAGGCGGGCGGCGCGCTCGTGGGAGAGGCGGAGGCCACGCTCGCCGGTATCGCGATCGACGACGACATCGATGATATCGCCGGGCCGGACCTGGGCCACGCCGTTGGCGTCGAGGAACTCGCGCAGGCGGACAATGCCCTCGGACTTCTGTCCGACGTCAACGACGACGTCCTCGCCATCGATCTTTAGGACGGTGCCTTTGAGAACTTCGCCTTCCGCCGCTTGGTTCTGTTGTTCAAACGATTCTTCTAGTAGTTGTTCGAAATCTTCCATTTGAGGGAAACTGAAGGACGGCGCTCTCAGTCGCCATCCGCTCCTGGACAATCGATTGGACGATCCACTTGAGGCCCCACGGAGCGCGCGGTTTCAGAAAAAACCGCCCGCAGGGCAGAATTTATCATAACGCCCCGGTTGGGGGACTGTCAATTCACGGGGATGCGAGTCGCCGCCGTCCCCTGGCGGCGGAAATCGCCGCCCAAGACGGGGATAAACACGCACATTTCATTCAATCGCGAGCGCAAGCGCGCCCCCACGGCATCGACCAGGGTGGCGTCGGCCTTGAACTCGCTGCCGTTGGGGAGGCGGGTGAGGCGGGAGTCGGCGTCGGGGAGGTTGGTGGTGATGATGGTGGGCAATTTTTGGCTGTAGCGGTGGTTGAGCAGGTAGTGCAGCGTCTCCTGGGCCCATTCGGTGGCGCGGCCGACGCCTAAATCATCGAGGATGAGGATCTCGGCGGCGAGCAGGGGCTGGACGACGGTGGACTCGGTGGCCGGATTGGCGGGATCGAAGGTGGCCTGGATGCGTTTGAGCAGGTCGCGATAGTCGCAGAAGCGGCAGGCAAAGTCACGTTCGAGCAGGGCTTGGGCGATGGCGACGGCGAGGTGGGTTTTGCCGGTACCGGGAGGTCCGGCAAACACCAAGCCATTGCGGTCCCGGTCCAAGCCGCCAGGGTAGTTTTTCACGTAGGTGGCGGCTTGCAGCCGGGCGCTCTGCAACCCCGGGTTGGACTCGGTGGCAAAGTTTTCCAGGGTGCAGTGTTTGTAGCGCGCCGGGATGGCGGCTTGGGCAGCGAGCTTCTCGCCGGCATCGGCGAGTTGGCAGGCGCAGCGCTGGGCACGGGGCAAGGCGCCAGGGGCATCAGCCGCGGAGGCGGGGATCATGCGCCAGCCGGTGCCGCCGCAGTTGGGGCAGCGCGCGGCGTCACGCGGACCTTGGCCAGGGGCATGGCCCGGATTATCCGGCGGGGCCGGGGTAAGGGACATGCAGCTAGCTTACGCCGGTTGGGGATGCTCGCCGGGGGCCAGGCCGGGGGCGCGGCCGGGTTCGGGGCGAAGCACTTCCTGGGTGCCGGGTTCGCTCGGCAAGGGGTGGTCGGGGCCATCCATCGGCGGCAACTTTTTGCCGGCGAGCAGCAGCTTGATCTCCTCCGCGTCCAGGCTCTCGCGTTCGAGCAGGTTCTCGGCGAGGATGTGCAGCTGGTCGGCGTGCTCGGTGAGCACAATGCGGGCGCGATCGTAGCCGTCCATGACCAGGCGGCGGACCTCCTGATCGATGCGAATGGCGGTGTCCTCGGAGAAGTCCCGATGCTGGGAGATCTCGCGGCCCAGGAAGATCTGCTCTTCTTTTTTGCCGAAGGTGAGCGGGCCCAGCTCGCTCATGCCCCACTCGCAAACCATTTTGCGGGCGAGATCGGTGGCTTGCTCGATGTCGTTGCCGGCGCCGGTGGTCATGTGCTTCATGATCAACTCTTCGGCGATACGGCCGCCCATCATGACCGCCAAGCGCGCTTCCAGGTAATCGCGCGAGTAGGTGTGCTTGTCGTCGGTGGGCAACTGCATGGTCACGCCCAGGGCCATGCCGCGGGGGATGATGGTGACCTTGTGCAGCGGATCGGAGTTGGGAATGATGGCCGCCACCAAGGTATGGCCAGCCTCGTGGTAGGCGGTGTTGCGCTTCTCCTCGTCGGTGATGATCATGGAGCGGCGTTCGGCGCCCATCAGCACCTTGTCTTTGGCGCCCTCGAGGTCGGGCATGAGCACGACTTTGCGGTTGTTGCGCGCGGCGGTGAGCGCCGCCTCATTGATGAGGTTGGCGAGGTCGGCGCCGGTGAAGCCCGGGGTGCCGCGCGCCAGCACCGCCAGATCGACGCCGTCGCCGAGGGGGATGCGGCGGGCGTGCACGCGCAGGATCTCTTCGCGCCCGCGCAGGTCGGGACGGGGCACCACGACACGGCGGTCAAAGCGGCCCGGGCGCAGCAGCGCCGGATCGAGCACGTCGGGGCGGTTGGTGGAGGCGATCAGGATCACGCCCTCGTTGCTCTCGAACCCGTCCATCTCGACCAGGAGCTGGTTCAGGGTCTGTTCGCGCTCGTCGTGGCCGCCGCCCAAGCCCGCGCCACGGTGGCGGCCGACGGCATCAATCTCGTCGATAAAGATGATGCAGGGGGCGTTCTTTTTGCCCTGCTCGAACAGGTCGCGTACGCGGCTGGCGCCCACGCCCACGAACATCTCGACGAAGTCGGAGCCTGAGATGGAGAAAAACGGCACATTGGCTTCGCCGGCGATGGCGCGCGCCAGCAGGGTCTTGCCGGTGCCGGGCGGGCCCACCAACAGCACGCCTTTAGGGATGCGGCCGCCGAGCTTCTGGAACTTTTGTGGCTCCTTAAGGAAGTCGATTATTTCCCGCAGTTCATCCTTGGCCTCGGTGACGCCGGCCACATCCTTAAAGGTGATCTTTTTATGCTGGGTCGAGAGCAGGCGGGCGCGGCTTTTGCCGAAGGAGAGGGCTTTGTTGCCGCCCGTCTGCATCTGCCGCATCATGAAAATCCAGAGGGCGAAGATCAGCAGGATGGGCACGCCGTCGATGAGCAGGCTCATCCAGGCGGTGTTGGATTCCTGCTTGATGTTGACCGAGACGCCCTTGTCCTGCAGGATTTTATAGAGGTCGGGGTAGTTGGCCGGGATGATGGTATGGAACCCCTCGTCCTTGGGGGTATGCAACTGCCCGTGAACGTCGTTGGCGGTGATGGTGACCGAGCTGACATTGCCATCCTGCGCCTGGCTCATGAACTGGGAGAAGTTGATCTCCTGTTCTTTGGACGCAGTGCCGCCAACTTTCACCATCTGCCACAGCACCACCGCGGCAGCGATGAGGACGACCCAGAGCACCACGCTTTTGACGGTTGAGTTCACGACCCCTTCTTTGCTTACCTTAAGTTAGACGTGAGGAGCGCCTTTCGGTTCCGGCGAACTGGTTTGCAGACGCGGCAGGGTACACTCCGGCCAGAAGCTGATTATATCGCAACTAAGGATGGCGCGGGCCCCAGCGCGCCGCCGCTGCGCCGGGCTGCACGGGGCGGGGCGCGAGTTCAAGCTGGCGGGCATCGAGGCGGCAGATGACGGCGCCGCAGTGAAACCGGCGGGGCTGAGGGAGAGCATCGGCCAGGGCGGCGATCACGGCCTCGATGCCATGGAAGTCCACGCGGTGCAGATTGCCTTGCACGCGGCGGATGCCGTCCCGCAGCAAGCGCCGCTGCACGGCCACGGGGAGAAGGGCGAAATCGGCGCGGCGGGCCCGGATGGCAAGGCCGCCAGCGCCGCCGCTGGAGGGCGTCCACAGGCGCTGACTCAAGGGGGCGAGGTAGCTGGCCCAGAACGCCTCCTCGGCTTGGGCGAGCTCGGCGGTCGCCGCCAAGCGGCGTGCCAGCGCGGGGTTGGCGGCCGTCATCATCGGCAGAAGCTGGTGCCGGACCCAGTTGCGGCGCCGGGTTAAATCAAGGTTGGTGGGATCCTCGCGCCAGCGCTGCCCGAGCGTGTCCAGCCAAGCGCGTAGCTCGACACGGGTGGCCCAGAGTAGGGGCCGAACCACTAGATCCGGGGGCTCGCCCGGCGCCGCGCGCTCCAACCCACGCAGCGGCAGCACGCCCGCCAAGCCGCCCGGGCCAGTCCCGCGCAGCAGCCGCAGCAGCACCGTCTCGGCTTGGTCATCGAGGGTGTGCGCGGTGGCGATGCGGCCGATGTGGCCGGCGGCGATGAGGGCGTGGAAGAATGCGTACCGCTGCCGCCGGGCGGTCTGTTCAGGATCGCGGCGCGGGGGCTGGCCCCGCGGCGCCGATGCCCGGCCCAAGTGGAAGGGCAGCCCGAGCGCGGCCGCGAGGCCGGCCACGAACTCGGCGTCGGCGCCCGAGCTGGGGCGCCAGCCGTGATCAAAGTGCGCGACGGCGAGCTGCCACCCGCAGGATTCAGCCGCGGCGTGCAGCAGCCGCAACAAGGCCACCGAATCCGACCCGCCCGAGACGGCCACACCGATGCGGTCGCCGGGACCCAACAGGCGATGCCGCCGCACCCAATTGGCCAGTTGCCGTTCCAACTCCATTTTCGGGTCGCTCCCAGGAAGCCGCAGGGGCGCCGGCGGGGGTCAACCTATTTGCAATTCTTCGTGAAACAAAGATTCTGGCTGAAGAACGGCATCACGTGGTTCTGAAAGCGAAAGGCAACGCGGCTGGTATGGGTCCCAGGAAACAGTTCAAAGCTGTTTTTGACGCCGTAGCTGTCGAGGATGGCGTGGAGCTTCTCGGTATCGAAGCGCAGACCGTCCTGATCGCCCACGTCAATCGCGATCGCCCGGTACTCCCGCAGGTTGTCAATGTACTGGTCAATGAAGGCCAGCGGTGCATTGGCGGCCCATTTGGCCACGATATCGGGCTGCAGCACCCCATTCTTAACCGGCAGATCCAGATACAGCGGCGGGTTCTTGGGGTCGGGCGACCAGGCGGCGGCCGAGGCCAGTTGGGTTTCGATGCCGAAGCCCAGGGTGGCCGCATCGGCGGGCGACTTCACCGCGGCCGCTTTCTCCAAGGCGGCCTCCCGGGGCGATGTGGGATTGGGAGCGGGCCGCGCCGACATGCAGCACGGGCTCATGATGTACAAACTGCCAAATATCTCGGGATGCTGCATGCCGATGCGGGCGGCGCCATAGCCGCCCATCGAGTGTCCGGCCAGGCCACGGCTGAGGCGGTTAGGCAGGGTGCGGTAATGGGCATCAATGTAGGCGACCACATCGTGATAAATAAACCGCTCGAAATCGCCGGTGGTGGCGGAACTGGAGTACATGGAGCCGCCGTAGACCGTCTTTGAATCGGGCAGCACCACGATCATGTCTTTGGCGCCCTGCGCAAAGGCGCTCTCGATCGTTTGCGGCACATGGATCTCATGCGTCCACTGCTCGGCCCCGATGGAGTAGCCGTGCAGGGCGTAGACCACGGGATAGCGGCGCTGCTTGTCCTTGAAGTAACTGGGCGGCAGGAAAACGATGACGTCGCGGTCCACCGCTTCCCCTTCGAGGTTGCCCTCGAGAGCCGCCGCGTGAACCTTAATGTGCTCCACCGTGACCGCTGGCGCGCCGGGGACCAGGGGAGGCAGCTCGGTCTTAGCTTGGGCAGCCAAGGGCAGAGCCAGCGCCGCTACCAGCGCCGCTAAAAGAGACATGGTGAGCAATGCGGGCATTTTCTCAAGCTTCTTCATCGGCTGTTTCCTCGTCGCGTGCGGATTCACCATACCAGATTGCACTCGGCGCGGCCTGATTGATTTTGGGATTGCACGCTGCTGGATGTGGCGGCTCATAAGGTGCAGCCCACGCCAGCGCGGCTAAGTGCAGTGGCTGCGGGGCACGTAGGCGCCGGAGCGATTGGCGCATGGCGTGCACAACTCATGGGCAAACGAGGTGTCTTTCATGCCTACGCAGTTCAAATTTCGCGTGTTTGTTCTGGCCGCTTTGATCGTCGGACTCGGCATCGGAGTGGCCACGATGCCCACGCAGCAGCTCTCGGCCCAGAGCATCACCGCGGGCGACATCACCGGCGTGGTGCGCGATCCCAGTGGCGCCATCATCCCGGGGGCGGCGGTGACGCTGACCAGCGCCGCCACCGGTAGCGAGCGCGCCACCACCACCGACCAGAGTGGCGCCTACCGATTTGCGCTGCTGCGGCCCGGCACCTACACCGTAACCGCCACCGCCCCCGGCTTCAGCCCGAAAAAGGCCACCGCCGAGGTGACCGTGGGTCAGGTCCGGACCGCGAACCTGGATCTCCAGGTGGGCGCGGCCACCCAGACCGTCACCGTGACGGCGGAGGCGGCGCCGGTCCAGACCACCAACGGCGACGTCTCGACCAGCTTCTCGCCGGCGCAAGTGGCGCTCGTGCCCAATAGCGGCGGCGACATCACCGCGACCGTGCAATCGGCGCCGGGAGCGGTGATGAACACCCAGGCCGGTTACGGCAACTTCTCCACCTTCGGGCTGCCGGCCACCTCCAACCTCTTCACCATCAACGGCATGCCCGACAACGACCCGTTCCTCAACCTCAACAACTCCGGCGCCACCAACCTGACGCTGGGCCAGAACGACGTGCAGGAGGTGAGCGTTGTTAATAACGGCTACTCCGGCCAGTACGGCACGTTGGCCGGGGCCAACGTCAACTACGTCACCAAATCCGGCAGCAATCAATGGCACGGCAACGCCATTTACAACTGGAACGGGCGGGTGATGAACGCCAACAACTTCTTCAACAACGCCAGTGGCGCGCCGCGCCCCTTCGACAATGCCAACCAGTGGCAGGCCTCGTTTGGCGGCTACATCGTTAAGGACAAGACGTTCTTCTTTATCGATACCGAGGGGCTCAACGTTCTCCTTCCCACCAACATCCGCACCCGCATCCCCAGCCCGGCGTTTGAAGCCGCCACCTTGGCCAACTTGGCCGCCACCGGACAGGCGGCGCAGGCGCCGTTTTACAACTCCGTCTTCAATCTCTCCAACGGCGCGCCGGGGGCGGCGCGCGCCACCGCCATCGCCGGCGGCGGCTGCGGCACCGGCTTCGCGCTGCCGGGCGGAGCGCCGTGCGCGCTCCAGTTCCAATCCACGGCGGGCAACAAGACGCATGAATGGGACCTCGCCGGGCGCGTCGATCAAGTCATCTCTGCGACCAGCCATTTGTTCGTTCAGCTCTCGATGGATCGCGGCGTGCAAGCCACCTTCACCGATCCCATCAACTCCATCTTTAACGTCGACAGCGTGCAACCGCAGTACCAGGGGCAAGCCAACTGGACCTACAGCTTCGGCCCCGAGGCGGTGAACGAGCTGGTGGTCAGCGCCTCGCACTATCAGGCGATTTTTGGCGCCAACCCAACGGCCCGCAGCGCCGCGCTGCCCATGACGCTGGACATCTCCGGCGGGCTGTTCACGCGCCTGGGGGGCGAGGATTATCTGTTCCCGCAGGGCCGCAACGTCGCCCAGTACGGCGTCGGCGACAACTACTCCGTCACCCACGGCGCCCAGACCTGGAAAGCGGGCGTCAATTACAAATACAACTTCGTCAACGACTACGATCCTGGCATCTTTACCACGCCGCTGGTCATTACCTCCCTGCCCAGCCTGTTCGCGGGCACCGCCGACAGTTCCCAGCAGGCGTTTCCCAAAGCATTCAACCAGCCGGTGCGAGTCTATAACCTGGGCGGCTACCTGGAGGACGATGTGCGCCTCACCCCGGGCCTGCATCTGACCTTGGCGCTGCGCGCCGAGCACAACTCCAACCCGGTGTGCGCGCATAGCTGTTTTGCGCGGCTCACGGCGCCGTTCACCAGCCTGACGCATGATGCGGCGGTGCCCTATAGCAGCGTGATCCAAAGCGGGTTGCGGGCGGCGCTGCCGGGGTACGAGCAGGTCTTATGGGAACCGCGCATCGGCCTTGCCTGGACCCCGTTCGCCTCCCAGCAGACGGTGTTGCGGGGCGGGTTTGGGCTGTTCCATGACTCCATGCCGGCGACGGCGGCTGACAGCTTCATGGGCAACTCGCCCATCAGCAACAGTTTTGTAGTGACGGGGCCGCTGTCGCCGGGCGTGGCGGGTGGCGTGATCCCGGCGGCGGCTGCCGACAACGCCGCGTTTCTCAGCGCCTTCAATAGCGGCGGGACGCTGGCCTCGATCACCGCCGCCGTGCCGGCGTTCACGCCGCCGGGGTACTTCTCCACCGAGAGTGTAACCCGCGCGCCCCGGTATCAGGAGTGGAACCTGGAGCTGCAGCAGGGGCTGGGGCCCAACAGCAGCCTCGATCTGAACTACGTCGGCAACCACGGCATCCACGAGCCGGTGCAGGTGGAAGGCTTCAACGCCTTTGCCCCCGGCTTTGTGGGTTTGCCCTCCAAAGTGCCGGATGCGCGCTTCGGCACCATCACCCAGTTGGTGAGCGGCGGCGGTTCGAACTACAACGGGCTCACCGTCTCGTTCCAGCGGCGGTTCGCGCGCTCGCTGCAATTCGGCATCAATTACACCTGGAGCCACGCTCTCGACGATGTCTCCAACGGCGGTTTCCTGCCCTTTAATTTCAATACCAACGAGAGCAACCTGAGCGCCCAGGACCCTTATAACATCCGCGCCAACTACGGCAACGCCGACTACGACATCCGCCATTACCTGAGCTTGAACTACGTGTGGCAGGTGCCGTTCGCCAACACCCTGCACTGGGGGCCGGACCAGCTCTGGCGCGGCTGGACCATCTCGGGCACGCTGTTCACGCGCAGCGGCCTGCCGTTCACGGTGATCGACAGCGCGGCCAGCGGCGCGCTGGCGGCGTCCAACTATGGCATCTCGGCGCCCAACAACAACCTGCTGGCGTCGGTGGTGGGGCCCGGAGCGCAAACCGTCACCTGCACCGTCGGCGTGCAATGCCTCAACCCGGCGGCCTTCTCCGCCTCGACCGCGACCCCGACGGGCTTCGGCCACCAGACGCGGAACCAGTTCCGCGGGCCGCACTTCTTCGACACCGACTTGAGCATTATTAAAAACACGCAGTTCCCCGGCTGGGAGCAAGCGCAGTTGGGTTTGGGCGTGCAGTTCTTCAACCTGTTCAACCATCCCAACTTCGATCAGCCGGTGGGCGACATCGCCAACGCCAGCCAGTTCGGGACGGTGATCAACACGGTGAGCGTGCCCACCAGCATCCTGGGCTCGTTCCTGGGCGGCGATGCCTCGCCGCGGGTGGTGCAGTTGACGGCCAAGATCACCTTTTAAGGTGGGGCGATACCACCCCTTTGAGGGGTGGTATCGCCGCTCAGCGTGTATTCATAGCGGGACACGAGATACGGGCCGACCTGGCGGTCGCTGTGGTGGCGGAACCCGAACCCCTCATACAGGGCGCGCAGCCGCGTGCGGGAGGCCTCGCAGTCGAGGCGCAGGGCGTGGCGGCCAAGCTGGCGCGTGTGTTCGACCGCCCATGCCAGGGCGGCCGCGCCGATGCCAGCCCCGCCGCAGCCTTGCCGGCGTGCCAGGCGATGAATGTAGGCCGCGTCGGATCGGGGAGCATCGGGCCAGAACTCCGGATCGTCCAACTGGAAGCGTACCGTGGCGGCGGGAACCCCGCCGATCTCCGCAAGAAAGTAGAGCCCAGCCCGCACGTCGGCGGCGATGCGCGCCGGGTTCATTTCATCGTCACGCCACATCACACCATGGGGCATGCCGGCCTGTCCGAGCCAGCGGGCGGCGTCGTGGAGAATATCGGCGACCACGGCCGCCTCGGCCGGTTTCGCGGCGCGGAATCGCATCGCGGCGGGCATTGTCAACGTGGCTACCTTGGCCAACTCAACCTTGCATGGGGTTTGGGTTCATTGTAGCGTTGGAACGCAGTACTACCACACAAAGCCCCACCGCAGTTTGGGTGGGGCTTTCGTGTTCTACAATGAATCCCGTGCCGCGCTGGGCCCGCGCCAATCCTATGATTGATCCTTCCATCTTCAAGAGTTACGACATCCGTGGGACCTACCCGGATCAATTGGACGAAGCCGGCGCCGAAGCCATCGCCCGCGCCTTTGCCAAGGTGGTGGGGGCGAAGACGGTGGTCGTCGGCAAGGACGTGCGCGCGTCGGGTCCGGCGCTGGCGGCGGCGGCGATCGGGGCGCTGCGCCGCGCCGGGGTCACGGTGATCGACATCGGTACGGTGTCGACCGACATGTTCTACTACGCCTCGGCCACGCTCGATGTGGACGGCGGCTTCACCATCTCCGCCTCGCACAACCCCAAAAACTGGAATGGGTTCAACTGCTGCCGCCGGGGCGCGGTGCCGCTGTCGCTGACGAGCGGCCTGGATCAGATCCGCGACCTGGCGCTCGCCGATGTTGGCAACGCCGGAAACGCCGGCGGCGCCGCCACGCCGGGCGGTTATGTCACGCGCGATGTCTGGCCGGAGTTTGCCGATTACGTCCTGACCTATATTGACCGCTCCCTGATCCGGCCCATGCACATCGTGGCCAACGGCAACTGCGGGTTGCAGGTCAAGGCGCTGCGTTTGGTCGCCGAGCGGGGCCAGCTGCCGCTCGACATCCACGGGATTTATGACGTGCCCGACGGCGCCTTTCCCGTGCCCGGTGGTGTGCCCAACCCGCTGCTGCCCGCCAATCAGGGCGAGCTGGTCGATACCGTGATCGCCAACCGCGCCGATCTGGGCGTGGCGTGGGACGCCGACGGCGACCGCTGCTTCTTCGTCGACGACACCGGCTACTTTCTCTCCGGCTACTTCACCACCGCGATTCTGGCGCGCTCGATCCTGCACCACACCCCCGGCGCCGCCGTGGTCATCGATCCGCGCAGCATCTGGGCGACGCAGGAGACCATCGCCGCTCTCGGCGGCACGACCGTGCTCAGCCGCGCCGGGATGACCATCATCCCCGGCAAGATGCGCGAGGTGGGGGCGGAGTTTGGCGGCGAGATGTCGGCGCATTTTTACTTCCGGCAAAACTGGTACCGGGACAACGGCATGATCCCGCTGCTGCTCATGCTGGAGCTGCTGGGACGGGAGAAGAAGCCGCTATCGGCGCTGGTGGCGCCGCTGCGGGCGAAGTACTTCGCCAGCGGCGAAATCAACTTCGAGGTGCCCGACGCGGCCGCGGTCATCGCCAAGGTGGAGAAGCAATTCGCCGATGGCGCCAAGGACTCGACCGACGGGCTCTCGGTGGCGTATCCGGACTGGCGCTTCAACCTGCGCTCGTCCAACACCGAGCCGCTGCTGCGCCTGAACGTCGAAGCGCGCAGCGCGCCGGCGCTCGTGCAAGGCTTGGCGCGCGTGCAGGCGCTGCTGGGCAAGCCGGCGGCTGGGCATTAGGCATCAACCCTCGTGGCGAGGACGGGCAAGGCTCACTTTGGTCACCACATGATAAAGCGTCTTCCATTACTGCTGGGCGCTGTGGCGCTCGCAGCGGCCGTGGCTTGCTTTGGGCAGGCGGCGGGGGCGGGGCCGGCGGGCACGGTTGACCTCACGGTGCGGTTGCCCAATCCAGGGCAACAGGTGTTCTTTGTGCGCGAGGTGATGCCGGTGCGGCCGGGGCCGTTGACGCTCTACTACCCGAAGTACATTCCCGGCGACCACTCTCCGGACGGGCCCATCGGCGCCCTGATGGGACTGGAAATTACCGCGGGCGGCCAGCGGATCGCCTGGCATCGCGACACCGTCGACATGTTCACGTTTCATTTAACGGTGCCGGAGGGTGTCGAGAGCCTCGCCATCAGCTTTCAGTATCCGGGGCCGGATCGGGTGACGCCGCGCCTGATGGGACTGGAGTGGAACACGGTCGCGCTGTACCAGGCCGGTTATCCGACCAAGTTGGAGATGTACCGGCCGACGCTGGTGATTCCGTCCGGCTGGCGCTACGCGACCGCCCTGACCACGGACCATCGTACTGGCGACAGCATCGCGTTCCGCACCGTGCCGTTCGATACCCTGGTGGATTCGCCGGTGATCGCCGGAGAATATTTCCGGGAAGTGGACCTCACCCCGGCCGGCTCAGCGGCGCACTGCTATCTCGACATGGTGGGCGATACCGCGGCGGCGGTGGATATTTCCGCGGCACAGATCGCCGGCTATCGCCGTTTGATCGAGCAGGCCCAGGCCCTGTTCCACTCCCACCACTACGATAACTATCACCTGCTGCTGACGCTGAGCGATTACGTCTCCAAGGGCGGCCTGGAACATCACCAGTCGAGCGACGACCGCGCGCGCGGCGGCGCGAAGATGTTCGCCGACGCCGCCCATTTCATGCTGGATGCCTCGCTGCTGCCGCACGAATACACCCACTCCTGGAACGGCAAATTCATGCGTCCGGCGGAGCTGTGGCAGCCCAACTTCGAGAGCCCCGAACAGACGCAGATGCTGTGGGTGTACGAGGGGCTCACGGTCTACCTGGGCGACACGTTGACGGCGCGCAGCGGCCTGTGGACGCCGGAGACCTGGCGGGAGGCAGTGGCCTACCGGGCGGCGTCCATGGCGCAGCGCACCGGCCGCGCCTGGCGGCCGCTGAGCGACACCACGGTTGCGGCGCAATTGGGCTACAGCGCGCCCAACGCCTGGTCGAACTGGAGCCGGGGAAACGACTTCTACCGTGAAGGGCAACTGCTCTGGCTCGCCGTCGACATGAAGATCCGGACGCTCAGCCAGGATCAAAAGTCCCTGGACGATTTTGCCCGGCTTTTTTTCGGCGTCGACAACGGCAGCTTCGCCACCCACACTTTCACCTTCAACGACATCGTCAACGCGCTCAACGCGGTCCAGCCCTACGACTGGGCGGGCTTCCTGCACAACTGGCTGGATGGCGTGGGCCCACAGGTGCCGCTGCTGTCTGGCATCGACGCCAGCGGTTGGCGCCTGGTCTACACCGGCCAGCCCTCGCGGTACCAGCAGGCGCTCGAGAACGTCGGCCCCGGTGAACTCAGCGCCTCCGGGGTCAACGCCATGTTCTCGGTGGGCTTGTTCCTCGACCGCCAAGGCGAGGTGGAGGACGTGTTGTGGGACGGGCCCGCGTTCAAGGCCGGCCTGGCGCCGGGCATGAAGCTGGTCGCCATCAACGGCCAGCCGTACAGCACCAGCCTGCTGCGGAGCCAGATCGCGCAGGCCCAGACGAGCAAGATGCCGAGCGGGACGCCGTTGCAGATCCGCGCGCAGAGCGACGGCGTCACCGCGCTCCACACCGTTGTCTACGCCGGTGGACCGCAGTACCCGCATCTGGTTCGAGTGCCGGGCACGACCGACTACCTGCGGCAGATTCTCGCGCCGGTTGACGCGCAAGGTGCGGTCACCATCAACCCGGATGCGATCCCGGGTGAGGCCGCTGGCGCCAGCGTGGCGCTGCGGGACGCGCGGCCGGTGACGGCGCGCCACGCCATGGTGGTCAGCGCCCAGCATCTCGCGACCCAGGCCGGCGTGGACATCCTCAAGCAAGGCGGCAACGCCGTGGATGCCGCCGTGGCGGTGGCGTACGCCCTGGCCGTGGTTCATCCCTGCTGCGGCAATATCGGTGGCGGCGGGTTCATGACCATCCATCTCAGCGGCGGCAACAACCGGTTCCTGAATTTCCGCGAGAAGGCGCCGTTACGCGCCACGCCCAACATGTTCCTGGATGCCAAGGGCAACGTGGTCAGCGGCCGCAGCGTGGATAGCTACCTGGGCGTGGGCGTGCCCGGCACGGTGATGGGCCTCGATACCGCCCTCAAAACCTACGGCACCATGACCCGGCAACAGGTCATGGCGCGGGCCATCGAGCTGGCTCGCCGTGGCTACGTGCTCGAGCCCGGCGACACCGCCATCCTGGACGCGCACGCCGGGAAGTTCGCGCAGTATCCCAACGTCGCCAGCATCTTCCTCAACCATGGGAAGCCGTACGCGGCCGGCCAGCGGCTGGTGCAGCGCCAGTTGGCGCATACGCTGGAGTTGATCGCGCAAGGCGGCGCCAAGGCCTTTTACGAAGGTCCCATCGCGCAGGCGGTGGTCAAGGCCAGCGACGCCCATGGCGGCATCTTGTCCATGCAGGATTTCGCCGATTACACCGTGCAGTGGGACAAGCCGCTGACCTGCGGCTACCACGGCTACACCATCGTCTCCGCGCCGCCGCCCAGCTCCGGCGGCGCCACGCTCTGCGAGATCCTGCAGATCGTGCAGCCGTATCCGCTGGCTCAGTGGGGCTTTGGCTCGGTGAAGACGGTGCATTACCTGGCGGAGGCGGAGCGCCGCGCCTTCGCCGATCGCAACACCTACCTGGGCGATCCGGCGTTCGTTCACAACCCCGTGGCAGAGCTGCTCTCGCCCGCGCACGCGGCCCAACTGCGCGCCAGCATCCTGCCGGACCGGGCCACGCCGTCATCGGAGATCAAGGGCAGTCTGGGCGCGGCCGAAGGCTCCCACACCACCCACTTCTCCGTGGTTGATAAGGACGGCAACGCGGTGGCGGTGACCTTCACCATTAATTTCCTGTTTGGCAATCAACAGATCGCCGGCAACACCGGGTTCTTCCTCAACGACGAGATGGACGATTTCACTTCCAAGCCGGGCGTCGCCAACGCCGCGGGCTTGGTCCAGGGCACGATCAACGAGGTCGAACCCGGCAAACGCCCGTTGAGTTCGATGACGCCCACCATCGTGCTGCGAGGCGGCAAGCTGTTCATGGTCACCGGCAGTCCCGGCGACGCCAGCATCATCTCCACCACGCTGGAAAGCATCCTGAACGTGGTCGACTTTGGGATGAACATGCAACAGGCCGTGGACGCGCCGCGCTTGCACCAACAGTGGTATCCGCAAGAGGTTTACGTTGAGCAGGGACTGCTCACGCCCGAGGCGCAGCATACGTTGGAGGCGATGGGCTATAAATTCGAGCTCTACAGCAGCGGCGCCGATGAGGCCATCCTGGTCAACCCCAAGACCGGCGTGCTGGAAGGCGCCAACGATCCCCACCGCCCGGCCGGCCTGGCCGCCGGTTATTGATCGTGCAGAGGAGACCGCCGCGGACGATCTCAATGCGGCGCGCTTCCGCACGACCAGGGAGCCTGCTTTCCGAGCTCTGAACGCGCGCCCAAGCGGCGTGGAGAAGCCGCGGGACGCTAAACCAAGACGGAGGCGTGGTTCAAGCCGAGGCAGCTTGGAAGCGCCACGAGCGGAGCGGGCGCCCGCCGCCGCCGATCGAAGCCCGCCCACGAGCGACCGGCGGGAGCGACCCAGCGAAAAGTGGCGAGCCACATTCCCACGCCGCTCGGGGATTACACTCCGGACTGGGCCGTGCTGATCGAGCGCGAAAGCCAGGAGCGGCTGTATTTCGTGGTCGAGACCAAGGGTTCAGAATTTCTCACCGACCTGCGCGAGACCGAAAGCGCCAAGATTAAATGCGGCCAGGCCCATTTTGCCGCCCTCGCGGCGGACGATCCCAATGCGGCGCGCTTCCGCACGACCAGGGAACTCGCCGTGTTGTTGAGTGAACAATGAGCGGCGCTATACCGGCGTCAGTTCGCTAGCGAAAAAGGCATCCACGCGCGCCATGACTTCGTCTTCGGTATGGGCTTCGTAGACGGCCTTGCGCAAGCCGCCGCCGGCCTCGAGGCCGTGGGTGAACCAGGTGGCGAACTGCTTCATCTTGCCCAGGTTGCCGGGGTTGGGCAGGGCCACGAGCCGATTGAAATAATTCGTCATGAGCTGGGCGCGGTCGGCTGCCGTGGGCAGCGGGTAGGCGCCGGTCAGGCGGTAGGCTTCCATCTGGCGGAAGATCCAGGGGTTGCTGGCGGCGGCGCGGCCGATCATGACGCCGTCGCAGCCGGTCGCGGCGACGAGCGCGGCCGCGTCCTCGGGGGTGCGGACGTCGCCGTTGCCGAAGACCGGGATCTTCACCGCTTGCTTGACCTCGGCGATCCAGTGCCACTGGGCTTGCCCGGAGTAGCCCTGCTCCCGCGTGCGGGCGTGCAGCGCGAGGCCGTTCACCCCCGCCGCCTCGGCCATGCGCGCCAGCTCGACGTGGACCAGTTGCTTCTCGTCCCAGCCGGCGCGGAATTTCACCGTGAAGGGGAGCGTCACGGCGCTGCGGATGCGGTCGAACATCCGGCCCAAAAGCGGTAGATCGCGCAGCAGGCCGGAGCCGCCGTTGCATTTCACCACCTTCTTGGCGGGGCAGCCCAGGTTGAGGTCGATGCTGTCGAAGCCCATGCGTTCGACCACCTGTGCCGCCTCGGCCAGAATCTCGGGGTCGCTGCCGAAGAGCTGGGCGGCGATGGGGCGCTCCTCCTCGGCGAAGCTGAGGTAGCGGCGGGCGACTTTCTCGGAGCGGACCAAGCCGTCGGCCGAGGTGAACTCGGTCATGATCAGGCCGCAGCCGCCCAGGTCGCGGATAAAGCGGCGGAAGACGGTGTCGGTGACGCCCGACATGGGGGCCAGCAAGGTGGCGGGCGTCAGCTCAAGCCGGCGGCCGGCGTGGTGGATGGTGGCCACGGCTGGCAGCACGGAATGGACCGCTGCAGGCCCGCTCGGCGCCGGACTGTCCCAAAACTTATGCACGCCTGATTTTACTGCGTTCTCAGACCGCGCCGTCTGCGTATACCTCTATATTGAAGGCCGCTGTACCCCAACCCGCTGCTGCCACGGTGCATGGAATGGCGCCCGGGGTGGTGCCCGGAGAGGAAGCCGGGTTCACTACCGTGGTGACCAGGCACCAGCGGCTCGTTTACGGGATGGCGCGCCGGGCCTTGGGGCGGCGCCAGGACGCGGAGGACTTGGCGCAGGAGGTTTTTTGGGCGTTGTACCAGCATCGGGACGAGATCCGGTCCGAGCAACACCTGATCTACTGGCTGCGGCAGGTGACCGCGCGCAAGTGTATCGATTACCGCAGGCGGCGCCACTTTCCAGAAGATGAACTGCCCGAGCTTCCGGCCGCCGCCGCTGGGTCCGACCCCTGGCTGGCGGGGGCGCTACGGCAAGCCGTGGGGCGGCTGCCCATGCGGGCGCGGCTGGTGGTGATCCTGCGCTACCAGCAGGATCTCGACCCGGAGGAGATTGCGCCGATTCTCGCCATGCCGCTGGCCACGGTCAAAAGCCATCTGCGCCGCAGTTTGGCCCGGCTGCGCCGGCATTTTCCAGAGGAGGTCTCGCGTGCCCGATAAAGAAGATCTGGAATTGCGGTTGCGGGCGGCGCTCACGGCAGGCGAGCCCAGCGCGGGGTTTGCGGCGCGCACGGCGGCCCGGGCGGTGCGCCCCGCAACGCCGCCCGCGCCCACGCCCACGATCCGCCGCCGGACCCGGTGGCTTTGGGTGGCGGCGGTGGTGGTGCTCGTGGCCGCGTCCCTGCTGGGCGTTGGGCACTATCGGCAGCAGCGCCAGGAGGCTGCGGCCGCGCGGCAATTGCAAACCGCCTTGGCGTTCACCAACGCCCAGGTTTCTCACATTACCGACGTGGCGCTACGTCACGCCACACAGCATTTCGATCAGGAGACCCCATGAACAAACCTTTGCTGCTCGTACTCGCCGCCGCGCTCGCGGCGCCGCTGCTCACCCTGCCCGCCGCCGCCCAGCAGGGCCGGCTCAACGTGGATCTCAAGGACGTGGCCAAAAACGCCTCCGAGAACAGCCAGATCACGCTCGATGGCGATATGCTGCGCATGGCGCTGCACAACGACAAAGACGCCACGCCCGAAGCGCAGGAGGTGCTGGCGCACCTGCAAGGCATCTACATTCAGGACCTCGCGTTCAAACAGCCCGGCCAGTATCCGGCGAGCGTGGTGAAAAAAATCGAGGATCAGCTCTCGAAGCCCGAGTGGCACACCATCGTGCGCGACACCAGCGCCAAGGAACAGTCCTGGATCGCGGTGCAGCGCAACAACGAGATGATTACCGCTATTGCCATCTTCGACGCCGAACCGCGCGAGCTCTCCATCGTCAACATCGTCGGCGACCTGCCCCACGGCCTGGCCTCACTATCGGCGCTGGGCAGCCTGGGCGGCGCCATGGGCAAAATGGGCAACCTCGGAAAATTGGGCAAAATCGACGGCTCCGCCCCCGCAAGCGCTGCCAAGCCGACGCCGCCCGCCCCGCCGGCCCGGCAGTAGGCGAGTTCTATACTCGTATATCACGTTGGCCATTCGTCTTCCCGAAGAGATCGAAAAGCGGCTGGAGCGGCTCGCCCGCCGCACCGGACGGACGAAGACGTTCTACGCGCGCGAAGCGATCCTGGAGTACCTCGATGACCTGGAGGACGTCTACCGTGCCGAGGATGCGCTCGAGCGCATCCGTCAAGGCAAGGAGCACACGATCCCGCTTGAGGACATGCTAAAGCGCTATGGCATGGCGCGTTGAAATTTGGCGCCGCCGCCGAAAAGCAGCTCGGCAAGCTGGCTCGGCCGGACCAGCAGCGCATTCTTGAATATCTGCACGATCGCCTGGCGACGTTGGACGATCCGCGCGCGTTCGGCAAGACACTGCGCGGGCCGCGGTTCGGCGAGCTTTGGCGTTGCCGTGTCGGCGACTATCGACTGATCTGCCGGATCGAAGAGGAGCGTCTTGGGGTGCTCGTCTGGCGCGTGGGCCATCGGCGGAGATTTATCGTTGATCGCGTGCGCTCCCGATAGCTGACGTTACGCGATATTAATGATTCTGCGCTTAATGGCGTAGGTGACGAGCTGGGCCTTGTTGTGGATGTCGAGCTTGCGCATGAGGTTGAACTTGTGGGCCTCGACGGTCTTGGTGCTGAGGTGGAGTTGGACGGCGATCTCCTTGACGGAGAGGCCTTCGGCGAGCAGCTTCAGCACCTCGCGCTCGCGCGGGGTGAGGGTGCCGAGGCGGGGCTTGAAGCGCTCGGCGGGATCGCGGACGGAGAAATCCTCGACCAGCTTGGAGAGGATGCGGGGGCTGAGGTACTTCCCTCCCCGGCGTACCTCCCGGATCGCCGAGATGAGTTGGTCGGCGGGGCTGTCCTTGAGCAGGTAGCCGGAGCCGCCGGCGGCGAGGCACTGCTGCAGGTAATCCTCGTCGTCATACATGCTGAGGAAGACGACCTTGGTCTCCGGGCGCTGTTTGCGGATCTGGCGCACGGCGTCGAAGCTGGCGAGGCCGGGCATGCCGATATCCATGAGCACCAGATCGGGTTGCAGGGCGGCGGCTTTGGCCACCGCCTCGGCGCCCTCCTGGGCTTCGCCCACGACTTGCATGTCGTACTCGGCTTCGAGCAGTTGCTTCAGGCCCTGGCGGAACAGCGTGTGGTCGTCGGTGAGCAGAATGCGAAGTTTCATCATTGGAGATTGGGGGGAAGTTCATCCTCATCAGGAGGCATGGGCGGCGCGGGCTGGCGGCGCGGCCGTGGGAGCGGTCATGGGAAGGTCAATCGAGAGCCGGAGGCCGCGCCCGTGCGCCGATCGTGAAGGGGAGGCGCCGAACTCAAGTTTTCCGCCAGCGAGGCGCACCCGTTCGCGCATGCCGGCGAGTCCAAAATGAATAGGTGCGTCCACGCTGTCCGGGCTGGCCGCGGCGGCGCCCGGCTGGATGCCGGCGCCCAATCCCACCCCATCGTCACTGAGCTGAATGGTCAGCCGGTCCTCGCCGGCGGCGCCGGCGGTGACGGTGAGGTTCACGTGGCGGGCGCGGGCGTGGCGGGCGATGTTGCGCAATCCCTCGAGCACGACACGGTAGACGAGGATTTCCAGGCTCCGGTCCATGCGTGGCGGGGTGGCTCGCCACTTTGCGCGGGGTCGCTCCGGTTGGTCGCTTGTGGATGGGCTTCCGTGGAGGGCCGGGGCTGCCCGCTGTGCTCGTGGCGTCTCCAAGCTGCCTTCACCAGCGACAAAACGGAAGCGCACGCGCCACCCCTGCTGGGCCTGGAGGCGGCGCAGTTCGAGCCGTAAGGCGGCTTCCAGTCCCAGCTCGTCCAGCAAGAGGGGCGAGAGCTGGGCCAGGATGCGGCGCAACTCGGCCACGCTGGAGTCCACCAGGTTGAGGCCCTTTTCCAGCCACATGCGGGCCTGCGGGCGCTGGGCCTCGCGCAGCCCCATCTCGAGGTAGAGGCGCAGCGCCAAAAGCGACTGTCCGGTTTCATCGTGCAAGTCGCGGCTGATGCGGCGGCGTTCCTCGTCCTGAGCGTCCAGCAGGCGGCGGGAGAGTTCGAGCACGCGGCGCTGCTGCTCGCCCAGCCGTTCGGCCATGCGGGTGCGCTCCAGCGCCAGGGTGGAGCGCTCGGCGAGCGCCAGCAGCAGCTCCTGTTCCTGGGGCAGGCAATCGTAGACGCGGTCAAACGCCACCGCCAGCACGCCCAGCACCTCCGAACGTGGGGCGCGGCGGGCCTGGGGTGGGTGGCGCCGGATTAATGGGACGGCCCACAGGGATTTGATCTCCAAGGCGCGGTAATAGGGCTGGCGCACGCGGGGATCGTGGGCGGCGTCGTCGAGGAAACCGGGGCGGGCCTCGCGCACGATGTCACGCAAGAAGGTGCCGGCGCCGGCTGAGGCGCTGACCGCGCCGGGCTCGAGCCCATAGGCGGCGGCGTGGCGCAGGCGTCCCCCGCTTTCGACCAGCAGGATCTCGCCGCAGCGGATGGGGAACAGTTGCGCGGCGTGGCGCAGCAGGCGCTCCAGCAGCTCGTTGGGATCGCCGGCGTTCAACTCGGCGTCGAGCACCGCCAAGAGCGTTTGCACCGCGCCGCTGTGGGTATTGACGTAGGCCTCGGCCACGGCCATGGTGGCTTCCTGTTGCCACTGGCAGGCCACGGCGCCGGCCGCGCGCGCTCCCAAGTGCGAAGACAGCGCCGCCGCCGCCAGCGGCTGAAAGGCGCCCAGCGCCGCGTTCACCTGGGCCAGCGGGACGTTCAATTTGGCGAGGCGGGCGGCGGTGTACTGCACCTGCTCCCACAGCGCCGCTTCGGAATGTGGCTCGCCACTTTTTGCTGGGTCGCTTCCGCTGCCACCCCTGCGCTGCGCGCTGGGGGCCCCGGTGACGGTCGCTTGTGGGTGGGCTTCGACTGGGGGTCGGGGATGCCGGATCTGCTCGTGGAATCTCCGTCCTGCCGCCACTTGGCCGCTGTCTCGCCTGGTGATTGGAAACAGCAGGAACTCGAGCGCGGCGAGCGCCGCCTCCGCCAGCGGCGGCGCCGGCCGGAAGCGGCGCCGCCACGCGGCTAACAAGGTGGCCTTGCGCGCTCCGAGCAGGCGGTGTGCGGTCATCATCTGATGGCGTGGACGCGGCCGGAGCGGCGCGCGCCGCACCGGTGACAACGGCTCACGGCGCGGTACGGGCGCAATACTGGCGGATGCGGATACAGAGTTCAAGACAGCCAACTCACTTCTCGGCTTAAAACAGGCAGGACGGGCGGCGCAACTTGAGAGCAGTATAGCAGCTACGAACTGGGTACAATCCTTCTACCGTAGTGTCGGCATCATGCACAAACCATGCTTAAAGACTGCGAAAAGACCGGGCCGGAGCTGACCCTGGTGGTGGTGGCGGGGCCGACGGCGTCGGGCAAAACCGCGCTGGCGGTGGCGCTGGCGGAGGGGTTGAAGACCGAGATCGTCAACTTTGATTCGGTGCAGTTGTACCGGGACTTCGATGTGGGCGCGGCCAAGCCGGAGGCGGAGGAGCTGGGGCGCGTGCCGCATCATCTGCTGGGCGGGGTGGATGCGCGCCACCCGTGGACGGCGGGCGAGTACGCGCGCCAGGCGCGGCCGGTGATCGAGGAGGTGGCACGGCGGCGGGGGTGCGTGATATTGGCGGGCGGCACGGGTTTTTATCTGCGGGCACTGTTCAACGGCCTCGCGCCGGCGCCCGCGGCCTCGCCCGAGCTGCGGGAAAAACTGCGCCGGCGAACGCCGGCGCAACTGCACCGCTTGTTGACGCGGCTGGATCCGGAAGCGGCCACCCGCATCGCCGCGGGTGACGCCGCCAAGGCCATCCGCGCGCTCGAAGTCCGGCTGCTGACGGGCGCGCCGCAAGCGGCGCTGTGGCGGGCGGCGCCGCCGAGCGGGTGGAGCGGCGTGCGGGTGCTGAAGTTGGGGCTCAATCCCGGCCGTGCCGCGCTCTACGAGCGCATCAACGCGCGGGCGGCGCGCATGTTTGCGGGCCCGCTGCCAGCGGAGGCGCGGCGCTTGCTGGCAACGTATCCGCCCCAGCTGCGCATCTGGAGCTCGCACAACTACAAACAGGCGTGCGATATCGTGCTGCATGGCGCCGCGCCTGCCGCCGCGCTAGCGGAGGCGCAGCAGGAGCAGCGCCGCTACGCCAAGCGGCAGTGGACCTGGTTTCGCGCCGATGCCGCGATGATCTGGCTCAACGGCTTTGGTGACGAGGTCGAAATCCAGCGGCAGGCGCTGCGGCTGGCCGAGGAATTTGTTCACTCGGTCTGAGCGGAATCGAGAACGCGCTTGCGCAGCATCTGCAGCGCGTGCCGGCGATCGTCGATGGATTTGAGCGCGGTGGCGGAAGCGGCGGGCGCCAGGAAGTTTCGGATCTCGGCCAGCGGGAACCCCAACTGGCGCGCCTGGCGGATGAGCTCCAGCCGGCCGACGGCGCTGTGGGGATACTGGCGGATGCCGCCGGCTGGGCGCGCCGCCGGCGGCAGCAATCCGACCCGCTCGTAATAGCGGATGGTTTCAGGATGAACGCCCGCCCGCCGCGCCAGTTGGGTGCGCGAGAGCGTCGCCGCCGCCATGAGCGGGCTCACAGCTTGCACCTCGCGATTCGCAGCGCCAGCGTGCCGCACCCCAGCGCCGCGCCGGCCTCCCAGGTCGCCAGGCGCAGGTCGAGTGTGAGCACCAGCGTCATCAGCGACGCCAGGAACGCCGCCGAAAAAGCCACGACCAGGGTCGAGAACAGTGCCGCCCACCACCATGCGCAACCATGCATGTGTCCCTCAGAACGACACGCCTAAGCGCAACTGCACCGCCCGGGGCTGGACGAAGTGCGTTCCGCTGAAGGTCGAAAGGAAGTTGTAGAGCGCGCCGGTATTGGTGATGTTGGTCACCGACAGGCGCGCCGACAACACCCCGAACTCGGTGTGCCGTAGGGCGTCGTCGCCGAAGCCGAGATCGAGCAGGTTGCGGGGTGCGATGCGGGGCGGGTTGGTATCGTCGTTTTCCGTGCCGGGGGCGGGGATCGCCACCCGGGTGGCGCCCCATTGCGGATAAGGCGCGCTGCAACTGGTGATCGGCTTATTCAGGGTGGCGGCTTGGGAACCACAGTAAAAGCCGATCGTCTGCTGTTGATCGGCATTAAGGGCCAGGAGGCTGGCCAGATCCGGCACGGCGCCAGCCACCAGCCCGGAGTCGTAACGCCAGGTCAACATCGTCCAGAGCGTGCCGTGGCGATAGCTCAGGTTGGTGGTTTGTTGAAATTCCTGGTCGTGGTCGATGCGGAAGGCGCCGGTGTTCAACGGCGAGTTGAAGATGATGCCGCCGTTTTCCGGCCCGAAGAAGCGGGCGCGCGTGTGGCCGAAGGTGGAGTTGAGCGTGAAGCCGTGTACGGCCACCGTCGAGACGCGCAGCCCGAAGCCGTCGATTTTGGAACGGTCCCAGGTGATCGGAAATGTGATGGGCGTATTGAACAGCGTGTCGAAGTCAAACGCATTGCGGGTGAACTTCCAGAAGTAGTCGCCGTCCACCTGCACGTAGCGGCCGAGGTTCTGCTGCAGGCCGGTGTCGAAATCGTTGCGCCGCCCCGGCTGCAGCGGGGTGGCGGCGATCGCGCCAAAGACGTTGGTGGCCAAGCCGCCGGCGCCGGTGGTGCTGGAGAGGAGCAGGTTTTCGTTGTAGGGGGATTCATCGCTGCGCGAGTAGGAGGCGCGCAGCACGGTCCCTGTCCACGCCAGGCGGTACGCCCCGCCGAGGCGAGGCTGGATGGCGGTGTAGTTCACCAGCCCGGCGTAGCGGTTGGCGCGCAGGCCGAGGCTCCAATGCACGCCGGCCCAATCCACCGCGTCTTCGGCATAGAGCGCGGCCTCATTAATATTGTGGCTGCCCTGAAAGTTGAACAGCGCGCCGTTGCGGGTCAGATCGTAAGGCAGCAGGCCCGGCATGAAGCCGGGGTTGGGGGTATCGCCGGCGCTGGCGCAATTCTGCGGATGGGAGACGCCGGGAGCGGTGACCGGGTTGCCGCTGGCGTCGACGCAGACGGCGTTGAAGAGCGGAGAGGTGAGCCCGAGTTGAAACGCCTCGCTCAGGCGGGTTTGCATGTCCTGCGTGCCCAAAATCAAATTGTTGCCGTGGGTGCTGAGGTCCAGATCCGCTTTGGCGCCCCAGTTGGTGAGATAGCGGTTCTGGCTCAGCGTTGCAGGCTGATCGGCGAATGGATTGGCGCTGGGATAGTAGTTGACGTGGTCGCGCCGGAACCAGGGGTTCACCGTGATCAGCGCGCTGGCGGAGAAGATGTGCTGGTAGGAGGGGGAGACGTTGATCGACTTGACCTGCTGGCGCTGATCCTGTCCGGAGGCGGCTTGATCAAAGGTGTTGGGGATCTGGAACCAGTTGCGCGCCGCATCCAGGTCGAGATGGAAGCTATTGCTGGCGTTGGGCTGCAGATCGAAGCGGTCGAAGAAATTGCTGTTGTTGCCGATATCGTGGAGCGGCGTGAACTCGGGAGAGTCGAGGAAGCGGCCGGAGCGCGCGGCGTCGAGGGCGATGAAATCAGCCATGCGGCTGCCGCCGAGGGTGAGCGAGGCATCCTCGCCGACGGTGCCGAAGGAGCCGTAGTAGGGGTTGAAGCTGCCGTGGATGCCCGCCGTTCCCAGTCCGGAGCGGGTCGTCGCCTCCACGATCATGGCGGTTTTGTCGCCATACTCGGCGCTGGGTGCGGCGGTAATGAGGTCCAGGGACTCGATGGCATTTTCGGGAATCGAGGTTGAGAACAGCTTGCTTTGCTGGTCGCTGATGGGCTGGCCGTCCACAACGATCGTCTGCTGGGCGTGGTCGCCCAGGGGGTGGAACATGCCGTTGGAGTCGGCGGCGACGCTGGGCGAACTCAAGGTAATCAGACTCGCCAGCCCGTTGCCGGGGCTGGTGGGGGGCAACTCGGCGATGAGCGAACGGTCAACGTTGGTGTGGGCGTTGGCGGTCACGGTAGGCGCGGTGGCGCTAGCCGCTTCCACGCTGACGGTGGTCGAGGTGGCAGCCAGCGAGAGCTTCAGTTCCAGACCCATGGGTACGGCGGATTGCACGCTGATCGAGCGCAACGCCGGGGAGAAGCGTGGTGCCCGGGCCAGCAGGGAGTAGCTATCGAAGGGCACGTTGGGGAATGCGAAGGCGCCGCGGGCATTGGTGGTGACGGTGCGCGTGAACTGCCGGATCGGGTTGGAGAGCACGACCTGGGCGTGGGCGATGGCCGCGCCGGAGGGATCGAGCACCGTTCCCTGGATGGTTCCGGCGTTGGTGGACTGGGCCCAAAGGGGGTGAAGCGGGCACAGGCATAGGCACAGGCACACGGCGGCGATAAGGGCAGGGCGGAACATAGCGATCTCCTCGAGGGCATTCGAATGGCAGGCGACTCGGCGCCCCACAGGCGGGCGGCGAGCGTGGGTTAGCAGCAGCCCAGCGGAGGAGGAGGTCGAATGGTATAGCGGTGGCGGACGGGGGTTAAGGATGGTCCGAATTGCGGCTGGACCAGCGCCGCGAGCGTATGCAGCACAGGTCGGGTGAAGTGGACGGCCACCGGGGGCGCCAGCGTGGATGTGGCCACGTGGCAAATACGGCAGGGCCGGGAATCGGAGCCGGCACGCTCGGCGGCGGTGTGCCGATGCATGGCGTCCAGGCCGGCAAAGACCAGCGTGGCCGCCATGCACAGCAAGGCAACACCACGCCGCAGGCCCGCCGGCGTCAGCACCCCACGTTTTGATCCGTGACCAAGCACCCCTACAAAACCCCGGTAGAGCGGACGGCGCGCCCGCCGGATGGGTTTCAAACAATGCCGCTCACCGCCGATTTTGCCTGGAGTGAGCTACAGCCTCCGATGCCAAGCTAGCGAGTCGATCCCAGCCCCAGGCGCAAATACATCGCCAGTCCAGAAGGATGAGCGCCGTAAATCGTCTGCAGCGCCGCAGGCGTGTGATACAGCGTCCACTGCGCCCCCAGCGTCAGCGTGCTCCAACGCGGGGCGGGCAGGTCGCGGCTGTAGCCCCAACTGAAGGCTTGGACGCGGCCCAGAAACCGTTCCTCAAAACCCGGCGGCTGCGGGCTCTCGCCCAGCACGAGATCGTTGGATTTGTCGACGTTCTCGATACGCGTCCAGAAATGGTTGCGGGCCACGCCGAGATCGGATTCGGCCAGATAACCATTGAGGACGTGGCCGCCACCCACGTTGCGGGTGCGGCCCCAGAGCAGCGTGTTGGCCCAGTTCCCGCGCGCGTGGCTCGCCACTTTTTGCTGGGTCGCTCCCGTTGGTCGCTTGTGGGCGGGCTTTGCTTGGCAGCAGGGGATGCCCGCTCTGCTCGTGGCATCTCCAAGCTGCATCCAGAGGCGGCGGTTGTACATGAGGCTGGCGGTCATGCGGATTTGGTCCAGAGCCGGGTTGAGCGCTTCGGGACTTTTGATGTGCGCCCACGAGTACTGGCCGGACCAAGCGGCGGCGGGGTTCAGCGTCAGCCGCCAGGAGTAGGAGTCGAGCCCGCCGATGGGGATGGTCCAACGGTGTTCATTGGGTTCGCGGCCGTGGAAGGCGGAACCCTCCAGGCGGAGGTCTCGATAGGTCGCCGCCACGGTCACGACGCCGGCGGCGATATGGGTCGAGTCCTCGAGATGATGACCGAGGGGAGCGAGGGGATCGTCGGCGGCGGAGGCGCGATGGGGGAACGCAACGGGGCCGATGGCCGGATCGCCCATGGGGGCGGCGTACACCGTGAGCAGGAGGTTGGGCGCGGGCCGGAGATCGTAGAGCGCGGCCAACTCCATGAAGAAATTGTGCGGGTGCTGGCCATCGACGATGGCGCGTCCGAAGGCCGTCTCGCCGGTTTGGAACAGCTCCGGGTATTGGCGATCGGTGATGGTGGCCGGCTCCAGGCTGAGCATGGCACGCAGCGTGAGCTGCCCCGGGCCCCAGGAGCGCTGCGCCATGCCCATCACCCAGTTGGTGGAGAAGAGCTTGTCAAAGCCGCGCGGCCCGGTCTGTTGTTGGCTGGCGATGAAGGCTTGGCCATGCAGCATGAGTGACCAGCCCCGGCCGGTGGTCATGAGCATGGGGGTGGGGGTGGAATTGGGCTCGCCGCTGGTGCCGGAACCGGCGTGCTGGAGCTGCGCCGCAATAAAGGGAGTGGCGTTGGGCGCGGCCATGGGCATGGACATCGAGACGGGCATCTGCGCAGTCAGCGCCAGTGATGCCGCCGCGCAAGCGAGCGGAAGGTACCGGAACATGTAATCTCCTCGGCGTGAGCGGCCAGTGCGGCGAAGCAGCAAAGACGCCGGGAGATTTACACGCGCAAGGGACGGGGACGGGCGGCGGCGGCTGGTGGCGAGGGGGACAGCGTCGAGCCTTGGGGCGCGGCGGCCATCGCGGGCGCCACTGCCGGCGTGCGGGGGATCAGCGCCGCGGGCAGGGGGCGCGGGAGCGCCGGCGCCGCCACCACGGCGAGGGTGGGGCCGCCCACCACACAGCAGGCGCGGGGGGCGGGCGTGCGCCCGCAGGTTGCCGGGTTCATGGCCGCCGGGCCCATGGCCATCGTTATGGCCATCAACGCGGGGCCCAGGCACATCGCCATCAGGGCGGCGGCCAGCAGCACGGGAGCCATGCGGCGCACCCACGACATGGGTCTACTCTACATCGGTTTGAACCCGGCGGCGCTGGAGAGGTATGCTCAGGGCGATGCGAAGGTGGCGCCCTAGGGCGGGTTTATCCGGGCTGCTGTGCTTGGTGCTGGTGGCGTCCGCGTGGGCGGCCGCACCGGCGATCGCCTCCGGACCCGCCACGCTGCGCGACATGGCGGCGTGCTGCCGCCGCATGGCGGGGCACTGCCCCATGGCCCCGGCTGATCGCGACTGCTGCCAGCAGCGCGTGGCCGCGCCCGCTCCGGCCCCATGGATCGCGCCCGCACCGGCACCGGCGGCGGCGCCCGTCGCGCTGGTGGCGCTCACGCCAGCGCCGTTGCTGCTACCGGCGCGATCGGCGGCGGTGGTGCTGCTGGCGCCGGGCGCCTCCCCGCCTGCGTCCTCGATCCTGCGCGTCTAGCCCGCGGTTCCCGTCCCACTGAACACCTGTTCGTTTGAGGGAGGAGAGCCATGCGCCTGCTTGTGATCCTGGCGCTCGCCTGCGCCGTGTCGGCCGCGCAGACGACGCCATTAAACGCTCTGATCGCCGAAGCCGAAGCCCATAACCCCACCGTGGCTACGGCCGCGGCCGCGGCGCGCGCCGCCGGGGATGCGGTCTCCCCCGCCGGCACGCTGCCGGA
Source organism: Terriglobales bacterium (assembly GCA_025451775.1). Lineage (GTDB taxonomy): Bacteria > Acidobacteriota > Terriglobia > Terriglobales > SCQP01 > SCQP01. The sequence continues at coordinate 22,285 of JANWJU010000010.1, read as the reverse complement.
TCCGCAAGTTTCCGTGCAGCAGATGACGGTGGGCAGTCCCGCGCCGTTCGCCGGCTTTACCACCAGCAACTTCGCCTATATCGGCGTGGGCGCCAGCCAGACACTGCCCTATCCGGGCAAGCTGAAGCTGCGGGCGGCGGTGGCGGCGGGCCAGGCGCGGACGGCGCAGGCGCGGGTGGCCGAGGCGCGCAGCGAGATCTCCGGACAGGTCGCGGCAGCCTATATTCAACTGCAGTACCTGGCCCGGCAGCGGCAGGTGCTTGCCGGTCAGCAGGCGATCCTGCGGGCGATTGAGGCGCAAGCCGAATCCCGCTACGCGGCGGGCACCGGGGGCCAGGACGCGGTGTTCGCCGCCCAGCTCGAGCAGACCAAGCTGCTGGGCGAGCTCAGTACGCTGAGCGCGAACGAGGCGACGGCGCAAGCGGGGTTGCGCGCCCTGCTGGACCGCTCGCCGCAGGCGCCCGGCGTCACGCCTGAGCCGCTGCGGTTGACGGCGCCGCCCGCCACGCTCTCGCTCGCGAACGCCCCAGCGGCGGCGGTGACCGCCGCCCAGGTCCAATCCGCCGGGCAGGGGGTGGCGCTGGCGCGCATGAACTTCGCCCCCGATTTCCAACTGCAGTACATGTACCAACGCACCGGTCCGGGGTTCCCCGACTATTACCAGTGGACGGTGGGGATCAATGTGCCGCTGCACCGCAAGTCGCGGCTGGAGCCGGAGTTGGAAGGGGCGGCGCAGCTCCACCTCGAGGCCCAGGACGCCCAACGCGCGCAGCAGCGGCAGGATCAGGCCGTGCTGGCCGGTTTGCAGGCGCGGCTGGCGAACGACGCGCGGCTGTTGCAGCTCGATCAAGGCGCTCTGCTGCCGCAGGTGCGGGCGACGGCGGCGGCGCGGCTGGCCGCTTACGGTGCTAACGCTGCCAGCGGCGGCACGCTTGCCGATGTACTCGACAGCGAACGGGATGCGCTGGCGATTGAGCAGCAGTACTGGCAAACGCTCGCCGACCATGAGCTGGCGCTGGCGCAGCTCGGCCAGCTGACGGGGGCCGGCTATGAATAAGTTCCGCTTGGTGCTCGTGTTGCTGGCCGCCGCGGCCGCTGCTCAAAGCCAGAGTCAGACGATCGGGGTGCGTACCGTGGTGGTGGCGTACCAAGCGCTCACGGCTGCCGCCACGGCGCCGGCCACGGTGGCGGTGCCCGCACCCAGCCGCGTGGATGTGGTCACGCATTTGGCGGGGTGGATTGAGCGCGTCGCGGTCGCCTCGCCCTACGCCACGGTCACGGCGGGCGAGGCGTTGTGCACGATCTACAGCCCCGAGTTGTTCGCCGCCGAGCAGGATTATCTGGCGGCGCGCGCCTATGCGGCCGCGCTGGCGCCAAGCGGCGAGATGGGCGGCGAGGCGGGCGTGGCCGCCGGGGGCGCGCGCGTGCTGGCGGCGGCCGCGGCACGGCTGGAGCAGGCGCAGGTGCCGGCCGCCGAGCGCGCGCGGTTGGAAACGACCGGGGTGGCCGCGTCGCGGTGGACGCTGCGCGCGCCCGCCTCCGGGGTGGTGATGTCGTTCACGGCGGTGCCCCAGATGCGGGTGGCGGCGGGCGCGGCGTTGTACCAATTGGCGCAGCTCGACCCCATTTGGGTCTACGCCGACGTACCCGAGAACGAGTTGACGGCGGCGGCTGCGGGCACGCCCGTGGCGCTCAGCTTCGATGCGCTGCCGGGACGGAGCTTCTCCGGTCAGGTGGCGCTCATTGAGCCGCAGGTGTCCACCGCCTCGCGCACGGTGCCGGTGCGCATCGTGGTGGCCAACCCCAAGCACGCGCTATTGCCGGGCATGTCGGGCACGGCGCAACTGCGGCGCGCGGCGGGTCGGCATCTGGCGCTGCCGGCGGAGGCGGTGTTCCAGACGGGGACCGAGGCGGTGGCGTTTGTCGCCGACGGCCAGGGGCACTTCACGCCGCGCACGCTGCATCTGGGCGCGCGCTACGGGGACGACTACGCGGTGCTGAGCGGCGTGCGCGCCGGTGAGCGCGTGGCGGCCTCGGCGCAGTTCCTGTTGGACGCCGATGCGCAACTGTCGGCGGGGCTGGGCGCATTTGCGCCGCCTCCGCCGGGCGTCGGCGCGACGGCGCCTTCGCCGCCGCCGGCGGCTGGCAGCTGGAAGCTGGCGCTGACCACCGCTCCCGCGCCGCCACACAAAGGCGCCAATCAGGTGCGCGTGCAACTCACCGGCCCGCCCGGCGCCGACACCTCGTCGGCCACCGCGCAGGTCACCTTTTTCATGCCCGCCATGCCCGCCATGGGCATGGGGGCGATGCGGGAGACGGCAACCCTCAAATCAAGCGGCGGCGGCCTCTACCAAGGCGCGCTGCAACTGGGCAGCGCCGGCGTCTGGCAGGTGACGGCCACGGCCACGCAATCCGGGCGCACCCTGGCCGAACTGCACACCACGGAGCGGGCCACGCCATGATCGCCCGTCTCATCGCCGCTTGTGCCCGCAATCGTTTTTTGGTGTTCGCCGGAGTGGCTTTGCTGGTGCTGGCCGGCATTGCCTCGCTGCGCTCGATCCCGCTCGACGCCCTGCCCGACATCTCCGACGTACAGGTGATCGTGCACACCTCCTGGGCGGGCCAGCCGCCGCAGATCATTGAGGACCAGGTCACTTATCCATTGGTCACGGCGTTTTTAGGCGCGCCGCGGGTCAAAGCCGTGCGCGCCCAGACGATGTTCGGCGACTCCTACGTCTTCGTGGTCTTCCAGGACGGCACCGACCTCTACTGGGCGCGTTCACGCGTGTTGGAGCTGCTGAACCAGCGCCAGGGCGAGCTGCCGGCGAACGTGCATCCGGCGTTGGGCCCGGATGCCACGGGCGCCGGCTGGGTCTTCGAGTACGTCCTGGTGGATAAAAGCCATACGCAATCGCTCGCCGATTTGCGCGATGTGCAGGATTGGTTTCTGCGCTACCAGTTGGAGAGCGTGCCGGGCGTGGCCGAGGTGGCCTCGATCGGCGGCTATCAGCGCGAGTATCAAGTCGCGCTCGATCCCACCCGGCTGCGCAGCTACGGCATTGGGCTGCAAACGGTGCTGGACAAAGTGCGGGCGGCGAGCGGGGAATCCGGCGGGGGCACGCTGGAGCTGGGCGGCGCCCGTTACCTGATCCGCGGGTTGGGCTACATCACCTCGCCCGCCGACCTGGAACAGATTCCGCTGGCGGTACGCGGCGGCGTCCCCATCGAGTTGAAGGACGTGGCCACCGTCGGCTTCGCGCCCGCCGAACGCGTGGGGGCGGCTGAGTGGGACGGGGAGGGCGCCACCGTGGGCGGCGTCGTCATCATGCGCTATGGCGGCAACGCCTTGGACGTGATCAACGGCGTCAAACAAAAGCTGGCCGCCATCGGCGGCGCGCTGCCGCCGGGCGTCGAGGTAGTCTCCGCCTATGACCGCAGCGCGCTGATCGAGGACTCGATCGCCACCCTGCGCCGCGACCTGATCGAGGAGACGGTCGTGGTCAGCCTGGTCATCATCGTCTTCCTCTTCCATTTCCGCAGCGCGCTGATCCCCATCGCGGCGCTGCCGGCGGCGCTGGCGGCGACGTTCTTGCCCATGCGCTACCTGCACATATCGAGCAACATCATGAGCTTGGGCGGTTTGGCGCTGGCGATCGGCGTGCTCACCGACGTCTCCATCGTCATGGTCGAGAACGGCTGCCGCCACCTAGCCGAGGCCCAGGCGCGGGAGCCGGGCGGCGAGCTCGACGCTGGGCGCCGCCACGCCCTGCTGCTGCACGCCGCCCAGCAGGTGGGCCCGGCGCTGTTTTATTCGTTGCTGATCATCGTGGCGTCGTTTCTGCCGGTGTTTCTGCTGGAGGCGCAGTCGGGGCGCATGTTCCGGCCGCTGGCCTGGACCAAGTCGCTATCGGAAGGCTTCGCCTCGCTGCTGGCGATCACGCTGGTGCCGGCGCTGATGCTGCTGTTCATCCGCGGGCGGGTGCCGCGGGAGAGCCAAAATCCGATCGCGCGGGTGAGCGCGGCCATGTACCGGCCGGTGCTGGCCTGGTGCCTGCGGCACCGCGCGTGGACGGTGGTGTTCAATCTCGTGTTTCTCGCGCTCACGCTACCGCTGGCATTGCATCTGGGGAGCGTCTTCATGCCGCCGCTGTACGAAGGCTCGGCGTTGTATATGCCCACCAGCCTGCCGGGGTTGGGCCTCACCCCGGCCACCCGCTTACTGCAAGAGCAGGACCGGATTCTGCGGAGTTTCCCCGAGGTCACGAGCGTGTTGGGCACGGTGGGCCGCAGCGACAGCGCCACCGACAACGCTCCGCTCGATATGTTCGACACCACCATCATGCTCAAGCCGCGCGCGACGTGGCCGCGGGGCATGACCTATACCAAGCTGATCGCCGCCATGGATGCCCAGATGCAGTTCCCCGGCCTGACCAATACCTGGACCATGCCGGTCGAGGACCGGCTGGACATGGAGCTGACCGGCATCAAGACGCCGGTGGGGCTGAAGATTCAAGGTCCCAGCCTGGAGGGCATCCAAACGCTCGCCACCCGGATGGAAGGCGTGCTGGGCCGGGTCCAGGGCATCAGCTCGACCTACGCCGAGCGCGTCGCCGATGGGTTGTACATTAATGTCACGCCCAACCGCACCCAGCTCGCCCGTTTCGGCCTCTCCATCGCCGACGTGCAGCAGGCGGTGAACAACGCCATCGGCGGGGCGCCGGTGGCGACCACGGTGGAGGGGCGGAGGCGCATCCCTATCGTGGTCCGCTACGCGCCGGCGTTCCGCGGTGACCTCGCCGCGCTGGGCCAGGTGCTGCTCAACACGCCTGCGGGCCAGCCGGTGCCGCTCACCCAAGTCGCCCAGTTGGCGTTCGCGCACGGTCCCGCCATGATTCGGGACGAGGATGGGGCGCTGACCGGCTACATGTATATCAACACCGCCCCCAGCGCCGATCTGGGCGGATTGGTCGCGCGCGCCGATGGCGCGCTCCATCAGCAATTGACGCTGCCGGCCGGCTACACCTATACCTGGTCGGGTGAGTACGCGTTGCAAATTCAAGCCGAGCACCGGCTCGAGGTCGTCGTGCCGGTCGTCTTCGTGGTGATCTTTATCCTCCTCTACATGATCTTCCACTCGGTGGTGGAGGCGGTCATGCTCATTTTCCCCACGATTTATGCCCTGAGCGGCGGGCTGCTGCTGCAGTGGTGGCTGGGGTATCCGTTCAGCGTGGCGGTTTGGGTGGGATACATCGCATTGTTTGGGATCGCGATCGAAACCGGCGTGGTCATGGTGGTGTATCTGCGCGAGGCGCTGGAGGCGGACCCGGACCATCCCTTCGAGGCCGTCATGGATGGCGCCGTGCTGCGGCTGCGTCCCAAGCTGATGACCGTAGTGGTGGTGCTTGCCAGCCTGATTCCGATTCTGCTCGAGGGCGGCGTGGGCAGCGACGTGATGAAGCCCATCGCCGCGCCCATCGTGGGTGGCATGGTGACCAGCGCCATCCACGTGCTGATCCTGGTGCCGGTATTCTTTTTCAGCCTGCACCGCAAAGGGGGTAGACTGGCCTAAGCAGTACGGCGGATCCCTGGGTCCGTCCCTTTCTTTTCTTCCTTTGGCATGGATCCCGCTATCTCCATTTCCGAGCGGCAGTGCCGCGAGCTCTTGGACATGGCCCACGACGCCATTCTCGTGCGCGATTTCGACGGCGGCCGCATCGAGTACTGGAACTCGGGCGCGGAGGCGCTCTACGGCTGGACGGTCGCGGAGGCGATTGGCCAGGATCCCCACGAGCTGTTCCACACCCGGTTTCCCAAGCCGTGGGCGGAGATCGCCGCCCAGTTGTCCCTGACCGGATACTGGGAGGGAGAGCTGCTGCATCATCACCGCAATGGCAGCCCGATCCGGGTGGCGAGCCGGCGCTCGCTGTACCGCGACGCAGCGGGCCGGCTGCATCTGTTCGAGATCAACCGCGACATCACCGCGTACTTGTCGGCGCTGAAAGAGACGGCGAACTTTCACGTTGAACTGGCCAACGTGAACCGCTTGCTGGAGTCCCGCAACCGCGAGGTAGAGCAGTTGTTGGAGACAAAGAACCGCTTCCTCGCCACCATGAGCCATGAGCTGCGCACGCCGCTCAACGCCATCCTGGGGTTTTCCGAGCTGTTATTGGAGGCCGGCGCCGAGGAAGCTGCCAGTGCTGCCGGCCCGGGCGAGCTGAATGACAAACAACGGCGCTATGTGGGGTATATCCACGGTGGCGGGCAGCAACTTTTGGGGTTGGTCAACGAGCTGCTGGATTTGGCACGCATCGAGGCGGGGCAGCTGGCTCTGGATCCCCGCCGCCTCGACCTGGGCGAGCAGGAGGCGATGGTGATGCCGGGGTTGGAGCTGTTGGCGGGGAAAAAGAAGGTCGTGCTGACCTTCCGGCCCCATCCCCAGCTCTGGGTGCGGGCGGATGCGGCGCGGATGCAGCGCATTCTGGTGAACTTGGTTTCGAACGCGGTGAAGTTCACGCCCGTGGGTGGCCGGGTCTGGGTGGCGGCCGAAGGTGAAGGCGAGTGGGTCAAGATCACAGTCGGCGACACCGGTGTTGGCATCCAACCCAGTGAGCACGAGATCATCTTCGAGGAGTTCCGCCAACTCAGCAGCGGACGTCAGCAGCCGGGGGTGGGACTGGGTTTGGCAATTACGCGCCGTCTGGTGCAGGCGCACGGCGGCCGCATCTGGGTGGAGAGCGCGGGCGGCATCGGCAGCCAGTTTCACTTCACCCTGCCGGCTGCGCTAGGGGAAGAGGAGAGGAAGGAGATGGATCTCGGGGATGACGCCGGCTACGATGTCCATAACGCCCGAGACCGTTCTGCCCAAGACCATCCTGATCGCCGAGGACGATCCCGCCAGCCGGGAGTTTATCGCTGAAATCCTGCGTGGCCGCGGCTACCAAGTGGTCGAGGCGAGTAATGGGGCGGCGGCCTTGAAGCTGTTTCAGCGCCACCACCCCGACTTGGTGGTGATCGACATCCAAATGCCGGAGTTGGATGGGTTTGCGGTGCTGCGCCAGCTCCGCCACCTGCCCCTGATGGCGCCGGTGATCGCCGTGACCGCTCACGCCATGGCCGGGGACCGGGAACGGGCGCTGGCGGCGGGCTTCGACGAATACTTGACCAAGCCGGTCGAAGCCGCGCGCCTGCGCCGGCGCATCGCCGAATTATTATCCGGCGGGCACCCGGCTTCATCGCCCCGCTGAAACCGCGCGGGGCCGGCGCCCCAGCCGCGTCTTCGCAAAAATGACGCAACTCAAGCCGCCCCTGGCGATCCAATGGTAGGCTGGGCGGTAGAGGGGATATGCGGCGATGCTGGTGCTGATCTTGGCGTTTTTGGGCGGCGTGCTGACCATCCTCAGCCCGTGCATCCTGCCGGTGATACCGTTTGTGTTCGCGCGCGCCGACCAGCCGTTCCGGCGGGGTACGCTGCCGCTGCTGGCGGGCATGGCGGTGACGTTTGCACTGTTCGCCGCGCTGGCGACCGCGGGCGGCAATTGGATCGTCACCACCAACCAATATGGACGCTGGATCGCGCTGGTGATCATGGCGGTGCTGGGCGTGAGCTTGCTGGTGCCGCGGCTGGCGGAACAGTTGGCGCGGCCGTTTGTACAACTGGGCGTGCGGCTGGGCAAGGGAAGGTCGGCGGCCTCCGGCACGACGGCCGCAAGTCCCGGCGCGTCGGTGCTGCTGGGGGCGTCGATCGGGCTGCTGTGGGCGCCGTGTGCGGGGCCCATCCTGGGCCTGGTGCTGGGGGCGGCGGCGCTGAGCGGGGTGGGCGTGCGTTCGTTGAGCTTGCTTTTGGCGTTCGCCTTGGGGGCCGCGTGTTCGCTGGCGGTGGCGCTGCTCGCCGGGCAGCGCGTGTTCAAGGCTTTGAAGCGGGGCTTGGGGGCGGAGGCGTGGCTGCGCCGCGCGCTGGGCGGGGCGGTGCTGGTGGGCGTGATCGCCATCGCGCTGGGCGCGGATACGCGCTTGTTGGCGGCGGTCGCCTACGTCAATACCAATCATGTGGAGCAAAAGCTGGTGAGCGTGCTGGGGCAGGCGCAATCGGTGCTGGCTTCCGGCCAGCCGGCGGCCCAAGCGGCGGCCCAGCCTGCGGCAAAGACGATCCCAGCGGCCGATCCCGTGCAGGCGCCGGCCAGCGTTCCCCTGGACCGCGAAGGCCCCATGCCGGCGCTGCAAGGCGCCACCGCCTGGATCAACTCCCCTCCCCTCACGCCGGCGGCGCTGCGCGGCAAGGTGGTGCTGGTCGACATGTGGACCTACTCCTGCATCAACTGCCTGCGCTCGCTTCCTTATATCGAGGCGTGGTCGCAGAAATATAAGGACCAAGGTCTGGTCGTCATCGGCGTGCACGCGCCCGAGTTCGCCTTCGAGCGCAATACGGCCAACGTGCGCCAGGCGGTGACCAACCTCAAGCTTACGTTTCCAGTCGCGGTGGATAGCTCGCTCAACATCTGGCACGCCTTTTCCAACGAGTACTGGCCCGCCGATTACTTCATCGACGCCCAGGGCCAGATCCGCTATCACCACTTCGGCGAGGGCGATTACGCCCGGGGCGAGCGGGTCATTCAAGAACTGCTGGCGGAAGCCCACCACCAGACGATGCCCACGGGCGAAAGCCTGGTCCGCGTCGACGGCTCCGGCGCCGAAGCGCCCGCCGCCATGAACGAGATCGGCTCGCCCGAGACCTACATCGGCTACCAGCGCGGCGAGCGGTTCGATTCGCCGCAGCAGATGCGGACCGACGCCAACGCCCACTACACCGCCCCGCTCCGTCCCAGCCTCAATCAATGGGGACTGGACGGCACCTGGAAGGTCAACGCCGCCTACGCCCAACTGGACAAGGCGCCCGGCGGCATCACCTACCGCTTCCACGCCCGCGATCTGCATCTCGTGCTGGGCTCGGCCACGAGGAAGCCCATCCGCTTCAAGATCACCATCGATGGCACGCCCCCTGGTCCGGACCACGGCGCCGACACCGACGCGCAAGGCTATGGCACCGTCGCCTTCCATCGGCTGTATCAGTTGGTGCGGCAAAAAGGCGCCGTCGAGGACCGGACGTTCGAAATCCAGTTCCTTGATCCTGGGGTGCAGGCGTACTCGTTCACGTTCGGATAAGGTGGCGCTTCCGGCGGCTCGGTATCCTGTATTCTGAACCCGGAAGTCAGCCTCCGCATGCACCTGCTTGTCGACGTAATCGAGGCCACGCTGCTGGTGGTGGCCGCCCTGTTCCCCATCGTGGATCCGCTCACTGGGGCGTTGCTGTTCCTGGGGCTGACGCAAGGCGCGCTGCCGCACGAGCGTGCCCATCTCGCCTGGCGCATCAGCGTGGATGGCTTCCTGCTCCTGCTGGTGTCCATGCTGATCGGCGGCCAGGTGCTGAAGTTTTTCGGGGTTTCGCTGCCGGTGGTGCAGGTGGGCGGCGGCGTGGTGGTGATGGCCATCGGCTGGGACATGCTGCACTCCAACGAGAGCGAGCCGCGCCAGATGCAGGCCCGCCGCGCCAGCCTGGCCAGCCAGGCGTTTTATCCGCTGACGCTGCCGCTCACCGTCGGCCCCGGCTCGATCGCCGTCGCCATCGCGCTCGGCGCCAACACCCAGCGGCAGATGTATGGCTGGGCGGCGCAGTGGTTCTCCGCGCTCCTGGGTCCACTGCTGATCGGCGTCAGCATCTTTGTGTGTTACCGCTCGGCCGAACGGGTGGAAAAATGGCTGGGCCCGACAGGCATGAGCGTGTTCATGCGCCTGTCGGCGTTCCTCATTCTCTGCATCGGCATTCAGATCTGCTGGAACGGCCTCTCCGCCCTCGTCCACATTCACTGACGACTCACGAATCCAGGAGATCGTGCCCTTCTGGGCCACGTGGCTCGCCAAAGTTGCTCAGCCCCACCCCCACCAGGCGATAGAGCTGGCCCGGGCTGGCGTCCACACGGTCACGCAAGGCGAGGGCGGTGTGGATGAGCTCCTCGCACGAGGGCGGTGGAGCGGGCAGGGTCTGGCGGCGCGTGCGGATGCGGAACTCCCGCGTCTTGAGCTTCAGCACCACGGTCCGCGCCATGCGGGTGGCGTGGGTTTCGTTCCGCGAGGCCGTCCACACCCGCTCGGCCAAGCGCCGGATGGCGGCTTCAGTGGCCTGCAGCGGTACGTCACGCTCGAACGTGTCTTCGGCGGATAGCGACTTCGTCAAACGGTTGGCCTCGACGGGATGGTGATCGATGCCGCGGGCGAACTCATAGAGGCGCGCCCCAAAGCGTCCAAAGCTCCGTTCCAGAAACTCGCGGTCGCACTGCCGCAGATCGCCGACTGTGACGATCCCCAGGTCGGCCAGGCGCCGGGCGGTGACGCGGCCCACGCCCGGCAGGCGGCCGACCTCGAGCGGGGTCAAAAAAGCTTCAGCCTCGGCGGGCCGGATGACAAACAATCCGTCCGGCTTGCGCCAATCGGAGGCGATCTTGGCGAGAAATTTGTTGGCGGCCACGCCCGCCGAAGCCGTCAGGTGCAGTTCGTCCCGGATCTGCCGCCGGATCGTCTGCGCCACTTGGGTCGCGGTCGGCAGTCCCGTCTTGTTTTCGGTCACGTCCAGATAGGCCTCATCGAGGGACAGGGGTTCGATCAGCGCGGTGTGGCGGGCCAAGATCGCGCGCACCGCCACGGACACGGCCCGGTAGCGGGTGAAGTCGGGGGGCAGGAACACCGCCTCCGGGCACAGCCGCTCGGCGCGCAACGCCGGCATGGCCGAATGCACCCCAAACCGCCGTGCCTCGTACGAGGCCGCGCACACCACCGACCGCTCGGCCCGCCACGCCACCACCACCGGGCGTCCGCGCAACCGGGGATCGTCGCGCTGCTCCACCGAGGCGTAGAACGCGTCCATGTCCACGTGGACGATCTTGCGGAGCTGGCTGAGGCCGGTTGAGGGCATGGGACGGTTCGTCTTTTCTTCGCCCATTATCCCCGTCTGCCCCCGCGGTGGCAAGTGGCTCGCCACCTTTCGCTGGGTTGAGCTTGTCTCGGGCCCGAACGTGGCGGTGCCGATGGACCTGGGGCGGTGCCCGGAGTGCGATGGCGGCACGTTCCAGTACAGCCTCACGCTGGGCTCGGTCGTGCCGCAGGTGGGCGATAGCTATGGGCTGAAAGTCACCTACGGCGACTCGACATCGGAGACGTTGACCGCGGCGGTTACGCCGCTGGTCAGCGAACTGCCGGCCAACATGACGACCACCGGCACAAGCACGACACCCACCTTCATCTGGACCGACCCCAGCGATGCGAGCAATTTCACTCCCACTGGCAACGGGAACACTCCGACGGTGGGCAGCCTCACCAGCGGGGGCAACTATCAGTGGCAGATTCAACTGCGCGATAGCCAGGGGAACACGTCGGCGTGGCTGGTGCCCTACCAGCCCTAGGCGGCGAGCCGGCCAACGGCCGGCCGGCAGCGATCACTGCCCGCCGCGCAGGCGGGCGAGTAACTGTTGCTTCACCGCTGACCACTCGCTGGCGACGATGGAAAAACGGGCGGAATCGCGCGCGGTGAAATCGGCAGCGAGCATGTGGGCGCGCAAGATGCCTTCGAAGCGGCCGCCGATCCTGGCAATGGCGGCGCGCGAGCGGGCGTTGCGGGCGTCGGTTTTCAAACAGACCCGTAGCACCTGCCAAGTCTCGAAGGCATGGGTCAGCATGAGCAGCTTGGCTTCGGTGTTGGCGGCGGTGCGGATGGCGGTAGCGCTCAGCCAGGTGTGGCCGATCTCGCAGACATCGGGCAGGTTGCGCCCGTGCCGGGTATGGCCCGCAGGCCAGGCCCAGCTCTCGAGGTCATAAAGCCGTGTGGATCCCAGGATGGCGCCATCAACCCGGCGCACGGTGGCGAAGGGGAGGGCGGCGCCGGCCGCGCGCGCCGCGATTGCGGCCTGGATGTAGGCCAGGGTGGCGGCGTGGCCCTGGGGTACGACCGTCCATTGATACAGGCCCGGATCCTCGGCCGCGGCGGCGATCAGGCCCGCCGCGTGCCGCTCGGCGAGCGGCTCCAGCCGCACGTCGCGGCCCTCCAAAACGATGTCGTCGAGTGAGGAACCCGGCATGCGCATGATTCAGTGTACAAAGGAAGCGCTTCGTGTCTATATTGGTCCGGATAGGAAACCATCATGCGCAAAGTCGTTATCGTCGCCGCCGCTATTCAGGCACTGGCATGGGTCACGTTGGCCAGCGCGCAAACCGTCAAGATTTCGACCGGGAGCCTGCAGGGCTCGACGGCCGCTGGTGTGACCGCGTACAAGGGCATCCCCTACGCCGCGCCGCCGGTGGGCAACCTGCGCTGGGAGCCGCCGCAACCGGCGGCCGCCTGGAGCGGGGTGCGCGACGCCACCCAGTACGGCCACGACTGCATGCAGCTCCCGTTCCCCTATGACGCCGCGCCGCTGCGCACCACGCCCGCCGAGGATTGCCTCTACGCCAACGTCTGGGTGCCCGCGCACCACACCGGCCCGCTGCCGGTGATGGTGTGGATCTACGGCGGCGGATGGGTCAACGGCGGCAGTTCGCCCGCCGTCTACGACGGCAGCCAGTTCGCCAAGCAGGGTATCGCCTTCGTCAGCTTCAACTACCGGCTGGGGCGGTTTGGATTTTTTGCCTTCCCGGAGCTGACCAAGGAGAGCCAGGACGGGATGCTGGGCAACTACGGCTATATGGATCAGGTGGCCGCCCTGCAGTGGGTGCAACAGAATATCGCCGCCTTTGGCGGCAATCCGGACGAGGTGACGGTTTTCGGTGAATCCGCGGGCGGATTTGCGGTGAACGCGTTGATGACGTCGCCGCTGGCCAAGGGATTGTTCGAGCGCGCCGGGGTCGAGTCCGGCGGGGGCCGGGTGAATTTGAACGCCACCGGCGTGAGCCAGGGCATGAATGGACGGCCTTCGGCCGAGCAACTGGGGGTCGCGTTCGCTGCCAGCAAGGGCATCACCGGTGACGGGACCGCCGCGCTGGCGGCGCTGCGGGCGCTGCCGGCGGAAACCATCGTCAACGGCATGAACATGGCCTCCGGGCAACCCACCACCTATCCGGGCCCGATGATCGACGGCAAGCTCGTGACCGGCGATCCGCAGACCTTCTATACAGACGGCCAGTTCCAGCACGTGCCCATGCTGATCGGGGGCAACAGCGCCGACCTCGGCATGACCCGCGCCAACACCATGGAGGAGTTGTTCGCGCCCTGGGGCGCGGATGCCGCGCAGGCCCAGGCGGTCTACACGGCGGGCTACCCTGATAACGTCCGCGCGGCGGCGGCGGAGGTGGGCGCCGATTCGGTCATGCTCGAGCCGGCCCGCTTTGTGGCGCAGACGCTCTCCTCGCAAGGCGTTCCGGCGTGGGAGTACCGGTTTAGCTATGTGGCCGTCTCCAAGCCGCTGCCCCGGCCCGCCCGCGCTGGAGGTAATGGCCGCGCTGGCGGAACTGGCCGCGCTGGGGCACGGGGTGGGCGCGCCATGGCCGCGGGGCCGCAGCCGCCGCGGGGCGCATCGCACGCCTCCGAAATCCCCTACGTCTTCGACACGGTGCGGGCGAAATACGGCGCCAACCTCGCCCCCGCCGACGAGAAGATCGCCGAGCAGGCCAACCTCTACTGGGGCAACTTCGCCAAGACCGGCAACCCCAACGGCGGCCAGTTGCCGCCCTGGCCGGCCTACCACGCCAGCACCGACCTGCTGATGAACTTCACCGAGCAGGGCCCGGTAGGCGAAGCCGATCCCTGGAAGGCGCGCCTGGATCTGACCGAGAAGCGCGCCACCGCTCAGCCAGCCGAGGCCAGCGCCAAGCCGTAGCCGGCGGCGGGCAATCCAAAATACGCCTCCGGGCGCTGCCACCAATTCCGGCGCGCCGGCATCGGGATGGGTATGCGTCGCCAAGGCCATCGCTGGTGGATGGGGGTGGCGTTCTACGCCGGCGTGCTGGGGGTCAGTGAAGGCTTGCAGGCGGTAGCCCGCCGCCGCACCGGCCAACGCCGGGAGGACCGCCTGTACCGGGACGCGAAGTTGCCGGTGTGGGCGCCGCCGCCGGCCGCCTTCCCCATCGCGTGGGGCATCAACTCCGCCTGCCTGATCGCGGGCGGCCTGCATGTGCTCAATCTGCCCGCCCGCACCCCCGGGCGGAGTGCGTTCCTGCGCCGCCAAGGCCTCGCCTGGATCCTGTTCTGCATTTTCACGCCCGCCTACTTCGGGTTGCGCTCCCCGCTCAATGCCGCCGCCGTGACCACCGCTTACACCGCGGCCACGCTGGGCTCGCTGCAGGCGGCGCGCCGCCTGCCCGACTCCACCGCCCTCTGGGCACTGGCGCCCACGCTGGCCTGGCTGGCGGTGGCCAACCCTCTGGGCTGGACGCAAGCCGCCTGGAATCGCGACCGCTGGTGGAACACGGGCCCGCTCATGTCCCCGCCCCGTCGCTGGGTGAAGCGCTCCGCCGCCTAGGGGCGCGGGCCAGGCAAAGCGGTGCGGGAGCGGGCCAGGGCGGCCGGGATCACGGTCCCGCCGCGCTAGCTGGCCTTGATTTCGCGCCGCACCGCTTCATGCAGCACCATCTTGATGTAGGTCTGCACCTTCAAGCCCTTGCGGTGGGCGATCTTCTGGGCAGCCTCGAGGTCCTCGACGTAGAGGCGGATGTTGGTCGGCTTCGTCGGCCGCGCCCGGTATTCGCTGACTGCACCAGCCGCCTCCGCCCGCTCAATCGCGCCGGTGATCGCTTCGGGATGAGAATCCCACCAATCCGCCTCCTCCTGCTCGTTGGCGAACTTCGGCGTTTTGATTTCGGTGTAAAGCGGCTTGCGCCGCTGGGGCGTTCGGCTCGGTTTCGATTTCGTCATTGTCTCCCCATGAAGATTTTTCGTTCTTGCCGCGATGCCGGCCGCGCGCTCACCACGCGGGTTTTTCCCTTGCGCCTGGTGGTTACGACGGCGAACACGTCCCCGGACGGATTCTCCGCCAAATACAGCGAGCGGTGTTCTTCCTTAACGATCGACACCCGGTATTGGCGCTGACGTTGGCCGCGTCCCAATCGAAACGCAAGCCAACATTGTATCCACAACGTGGGGCCATGGCAAGGCCTCAGGGGGCTCGCCGGAGTGGTTCTGCCGGGGGCGTGGGCGCGGCATCGTCGAGTGGCTCGCCGCCAGGCCGGCCGTTATTCATGATTGAATTGGTGGAGGGGCATGAGCAAGGCGTTCACGAAGGAATCCGACGCCAATGGCGATGACGACGAGCTCGCCCACGCCGCTGAAGAAGCGCAACACGCCGATCTCGCCGGCGTTAAAAACTACATCACGCCAAGCGGCTTGCAACGACTCCAGGACGAGCTACGGTTTCTGCTCACCAGGGAACGGCGGGCGGTGACAGAGGTCGTCACCTGGGCGGCGAGCAACGGCGACCGCAGCGAAAACGCCGACTATCAGTACGGCAAACGACGGCTGCGCGAGATCGATCGGCGCATTCGCTTTCTCACCAAACGTATTGAAGCGGCCGAAGTGGTGGACCCGGAAGCCCCGAGAAGCGGGCGGGCGGCAACGCAGGTCTTCTTTGGTGCAACTGTGGGCTACGCGAACGCCGCTGGAACAGAGCAGGTCGTGAGCATCGTCGGCGTCGACGAGGTCGATCTTGACCGCAACCACATCAGCTGGCAGTCGCCGCTAGCGCGGGCGTTGATGAAGTCCGGGCCAGGCGACTCGGTGGTCCTTCGCGCGCCGGGCGCTACGGAGAAACTTAACATCATCGAGGTGCGTTACGAGCGCATTCTCGTGAAGCCTTTCAGCGAACCACCCGGAGCCGAGTCCGCGCCCAAGACACGTCCTCGCACCAGCGGCTAGCCCGTCCGGGACAAGCGGCCGGGCTGAGAACAAACCTTTCTCCTGGCGTCAAATGGCCGGCGCCGCAGCTTGGCCGGTGCCGGCTGTAGGGTTGCCAAATTAGCCGTCTCGCTGCGGCAAGCCCTGTTCCCACATCGCCAGCTTCCATCAGGGCACGCCGATCTGGTCTGCGTATTGCTTCTGGCTGAGCCCCAACACCGTCCGGGCTTGCAGAAGCGTTTGGCCGGCGTATCGGCCTCGGGCAGCGGGCTGTAGCCATGGAAGTGCCTGAGGCGCAGGCTCGTCCGGTCACGGCATTGAAGTGGATTCCAGGCGATTGAGCGTGCGTTTTTGTACAGACCCGGCTGACTCGATGCAAGAGAATTAGTTGGAAGCGCGAAGGAATTCGGCAATGTATTGTCAGGCGTGTACGGGCGTATGCGCAGTTCAATGACCGAAAAGGCGCTGAGGAAAGATCATGTCGTTCGCACTCTATCTCATTGGCTTCGCGATCATGATCGCCGGACTGGCTTACGGCGCCCACCTGATGCACATTCCCGAGCAGTGGGTGGTGGTGCTTGCTGTTGTCCTCGCAGGTGTTGGCTTGCTGAAAGGCGTCAAAGCCACTCGTCCAAAGGACCCCGCATAGCCGGCGTCTAGGCGCCGTTGGGCATTGCCATCACAATTGCGCTTCCGGAACGTTGCCCTGCGGCTGTCGAAGCTCGCGCATGGCCGACGCTGGGCGGACCCGGAGCGCGGTGGAATACTGGGGGGACGAGTTGGTGCATGCGGCATCGAAAATCGGCGCAGCCGCCGGTGGGTGGCAGATCGCCAGTCGCCACGCTTGTTGTGACCAACCCGGCGGGGGAGCGGCGGCGCACATGGGGCGCGTACAATGAAAACGCAGCACTTAACCCGTGTGCGCCTGTAGCTCAGAAGGATAGAGCAGCGGTTTCCTAAACCGTTGGCCGCAGGTTCGATTCCTGCCAGGCGCACCAGCTAACAACATGCGAGGGGTTAGCCGGCGGCCACCTCCCCGGTGTGCAGGCGGCGGGTGTCGCCGGGCAAAAAGAAGCGCATGGTGACGATCAGCACGATGCCGGCCAGCACGTAGATGGCGGCGGATAGGGCGATGGCATTGCCCAGGGAGGTGTACTTGGCCATGAGCCCGATCATGACCGGCGCCAGTCCTCCGCCGACCAGCCATCCCACGCAATTCATCCAGCCGCTGACCGTGCCCCGGCTGGCCATGGGGACCACGTCAAACGCCGACGCGAAGATGTTCGAGTCATACATGCCCTTGAAAAATCCCCAGCAAATCAGGGCCAGGATGACCAACTGCAAGGAGCTGCCCAACCCGCATAGGACCACAAAGGGCGCGCCAGCGAGCACGCCCACACTTTGCACCAGGACGCGTCCGCCGCGGTGGCCGCGGGCCCACACGTCCGCCAGGTATCCGCCGCATACCGAGCCGCCCATACTGGCGAGTTGCGGGAACGCGGTCGCATCAAACGCCGCCATTGCCAGACTGAGATGGAAGCGGGAGTAGAGGTAGGTGGGCATCCAGGTGAGCAGGACCATGGCGAGGAAGTTGGCGCTGGCGAACGCCGCCATCAACCCCAGCAACGATTTGTTCCCGGCAAGCGAGCCCATGGCGCGGAAGGAGAGCGGCCGCGGATTGGACTTCAATTCCCGGTCCGCGCTGCCCCGCACCGGTTCCCGCAGCCAGCGCACCAACACCAGGCCCAGCAGGGCGCCCAGGGCGCCGAAGAGAAAAACCGCGGCTCGCCAGCCGTGGCGCTGCGCCAGCACGCCGGCCCAGTAGCCGCCGCCCACCGTGCCGGCGTACACGCTGGTCTGTAAAAGGCCCAAGGCGCGTGAGCGTGTGCGCTGGCCATGATAATCGCTGAGCATGGACAGGGCGGCGGGGTAATAAAAGGTCTCGCCCGCTCCCTCCAGCGCGCGGAAGGTAAAGAGCTGGAAGAAATTCCGCGACAGCGCCGACAGCATGCAGATGATGCTCCAAAACTGCAGACCCCCGAGAATCGCGGTCTTGCGGCGGATTCTGTCGACGACAAATCCCGCCAATGGCGCGCCCAAGCCATACACCACCGCGAACGAGGACCCCAGGAGCCCCAGTTGCACCGTGGTGAGGCCGATTTGCGTTTGCAACAACGGGAAGATCGAAAAAAAGGCCTGCCGGTCGGCGTAGTTGAAGAAGCACACCAGCCAGAGCAGCAGTACGGCCACCCAACCATACGCCCCGGATCCAGCCGCAGATGGGCCCAGCCCCTGCCGATCACGTTCCACAGTGGGCAAGTTGCCGGGGCTTCCCGCCGCTGGTCTCAATCTCATGTGGGTCCAAGTCCGTGCCGCCTGAGGTGGTCTTCGATGTGTTGCCGTTCCTCGGCTGACGATGGGCAATCGGGCCACGCCGGCAACCCGCTACACAACCCCAGCACCGACAGGGCACACTTCAACCGGCGCAGACGGCCCGATCCTGTTTCTCCTCGATTCCATATCGGCGCGCCCATCGCGACCATGCGCGCCTGCAACGCATCCATCTCGTCGTGCCGGCCATCGAGAAAGGCTTGGTACAGACGGACCGGCAGCGCCGGGAACAAGTTGGCGCCCCCCGGAACTCCGCCCTGGGCACCGCACCGCAGAGCCTCGGCCAGGAGATGTTCCGGCCCCACCAGCACGGAAAACTCCGGCCGCGGCGCCACCAACGCCAGCACTTGCTTGACGTAGCCCATGTCTCCCGAGCTATCTTTCAACCCGCGCACATTGGGCATTTCTGAAGCCTGCGCCACGGTCGCGGGACTGAAGTGGATCTTGGTGAGTTCCGGCTGGTTATAGAGGTACAGAGGCAGCACGGATTCGCGGGCCAGGCTTTCAATCCAGCGGAGGAGGTCGGCCTGGGTGAGCTGAAAATAGAATGGGGGCGCCGCCACCACCGCGGCGGCGCCGGCGCGCGCGGCAGCTTCGGCCATGTGCAAGGCCTCCACATAGGCAGGGTCGGTGATGGCCACTAGCACGGGGACTCGCGTCTTCACCTGCCGGCAAACACGCTCCATGAGTTCCCGGCGCAACCGGTAGCTCAGGGCCGGCCCTTCCCCGGTCGTGCCCAAAATAAATAGGGCATCGACGCCGCCCGCCAGGAGGTGCTCAATCAGCTTTTCCAGGCCGGGAACATCCAAGCTGTCGATGGACGCCAAAGGGGTGGCCATGGGCGGAATGATGCCGCGCAGCGGCTGCCTCGAGTGGTCAGGGGTCATACCGGCCCTTGGCCAGGCTGGGGCACCAGCCACACTTCCGCCACCTGACAGCCGCGCCCAGCGCCTCCCAGGCCGGGCTCTGCGGTCCAGGCCAGCTTGAGTTCGCCGCTCGCGGTCGCTGCCTTGGGGATGGCAAACTCCTGCGGCGCCGGCGGCCAGGCGCGCAGCATGTAGGGATGGATTTCGACGGTGTCGTTGGCGACCAGCCGGAGCTTCACTTGGCGGCGATCGCCGGCGTGCACGACCCGCAGGTGGTACTGCAGGCTCTGGTCCAGGTTGTGATATTGCATGGTGAGGGGCTCCTCATACAGGGTCCCGGCCCAGCATTTCCAGGCCATCGGCGCCGTGTCCCGCAGCGTATTGGGATAGTTGAAGCCGATCAGCGGCGAGTGGCGGAAGGCGGGATCTTGCCCGCTTCCGAGCCCGGGCACCAAGTGAGGGCGAAGAGCAACGCCGCCGAGCTGATCGTAAAAACCTCCGGGGCCAGGGTCGGTGCGGAACAGCAGCGTCTGGATGGCGGCGATTTGCGCCATGGGATCGGTCATCTTCTGGATATCGAGGATTTGGCGGCGCATCCAGGGCGCATCGCTGACCGGGGTATCCAGTGTATCCAGGTTGGCTCCGCGGCCCACGGCCTCGCCCTGGTAACGTTCGACCGCAAGCTGCATGCCGATACTTTGGAACAACATGGCGCCGAGCTCCTCGATTCTCGCCCGTAACGCACCGGCGGCGGGCTGCACGAGTGTTTCTTCCAGGCTGGCGAGCGCGCTGGCCAACAGGGGATCGGGTATCAGGCCGTTGGGGGGTAGCTTGGCTGGCGCCGATCCAATGCCCAAGGGCACGGCGCCCCAGCCGATTTCCAACACCGGCGCCAAGCGGTCCCGGGCCTGTTGCACATGCGCCGTTTCATCCAGCAAGCGGCGCCGCACAAAGGCATCGGCATAGGCGCGATACAGCGCCTGCTGAAACCGCCAGTTTGCCAGGACCGCCGGAGAGCAGCTCCGTTCCATATCCTGAAAGCGTTCCAGCGTGACTTCCACGCCACGGTTGGTTGCCAAGGGCCCGCGCCAGTTCGATTCCAGATGCAACAAGCCCTGCGCCAAGCCTTCCGCCTGCGGCGTTCCAACAAAGAAGTGGGCGTAGTCGCGCAAGGCATCGATCACGGACTGGCTCGAATCCCAGGCCAGCGCACTCCAAACGAACTTATTGGCGTCGTCGTTGCAGCCTTCCGAATAGGCGATGAAGCCGGCGGTTCCCGGCAGGCTGCGGCGCAGAATATTCGCCTCACCGCGGGGGCGTGGATTGATCACTTCCCGGCCTTCGGTGAGCGCATAGGCAACGTCCCAGTCGGGAACGGGAAATTGGCAGCTTACGCTGTGGGTAATGTCGGGATAAAAGCGAATGGGGTAACTCGCCGGCAGCGCCCGGCGGAGATCCGGCTCGGTCAGGCGGCATCCCGGGCCATAGACGATCCCGTCCAGCCATTGCTTGGTGCTGTCCAGTTGGATCATCTCGAGGAACTCCTGCATCCAGCCGGCATCGAACCCCTGCGGCGAAACCCACATCTGCGCGTGAGGATGGTACTTGCGAAGGTTGGCTTTCTGTTGCTGCAGCAGGGCCAGCAGAACCTTGGGCGCGGTATGCCCCGGGTCCCCGCCCGGGACAAATACGGCATCCACGCGCGGCAACATGGCAAAGATGCGGCCCCAATCCCGCAAGGCGATGTCCACCGTGGCGGCATCGCCGTAGTCGCGCGCCATCGCCGGATACCAGATCCAGACATCCAACCCATAGCTGTCGGCAAGGCGCGACATCTCCACCATCATGGGCGCGGGAGGGAGATGAAACTGCGGACTGTTGGGGAGATCGTCGGAAACTGGAGGAATCAATTCAATGGCATTGGCGCCGAAGATGGCCAGCTCGCGCATGTACTGGTCCCACATGCCGACCGGCCAGGCGTCATAGGAGTTGGTCTTGGGGCGATACCCAAGCTGATGGCCGCGCAACCGGTACTCGGGATTGCTGACAAGATGCCGGGGCGCCGCGGCAAGCGAGGCCTGCTGGGGGCCGAAGTCAAACAGGCGCAGCAGCTTGCCGACGCCAAACAAGAGCCCGCGCTCATCGGCGCCGAAGACGGCAATCCATGGCCGGCCGCCATCGAGCCCGCTGTGCAGCGCGAAACCATCGGGCTGCAAGCGCTGCAGCGCCGCCGCCGGCACCAGATCGCGCCGCGGCAGTCCCGGCGCGGAGTGCCGCGTGGCAAGATAGATCGTGGCGTTCCCGCCCGCCGCTTGCGAGCGTGCGGCGGGCCAGGTGATTCCGCAACGCTTGGTTGCTTCCTCGGTCAGCACCTGCGCCGCTTTGAGCTCCCGGGTCGTCGCCGAGGAGCTGAGCACGATTACGGCGCGGCGCAGATCGATGGCAGCCCCCTCCTGTGCCAGCATGCATGCGGGAATGACGGCTGCCGCGGCCGCGAGCTCGAGAAAGGTGCGTCGCCTCATCGTAGCCGTCCCCTGAGCCGGTAGTTCCGCGCTCCCGGCCAAGGATACATCGTTGCGAGGGGAATTTCACCGCGCCGTCAAGGGGCTAGCCACCGTGCGCCGCCGCCGCTACGAGGGAGGGGGAGCGGGAGTCAGGCCGTGGCGGCGCATGATCTCCTCCACCTTGGCCCGGTCCGGCGGGCCGCTTTTTGCCGTGCTGGCCAGCGCAGCCGCTTCGCGGAAAAACTGCGGGCCGATGGCGGCAGGCGACGCCAAGCACAGACCCTTCACGTCTTCAGTGCCGTGGTTATCGAAGCGGTGAACCGCGCCTCGCGGAATGCACAGCGCCTGCCCCGGCCCCACGGCAATCGGCTTGCCATCGATGGTCCACGTCAACACGCCGGCGATGCCGTAGTAGGTCTCCTCGAAGTGGTCGTGGCTATGCGCCGGCGCCATGAGGCGCTGTCCGGCAGGGACAGCCAGCTCAAAGGCCGCGATGGCGCCGCCTGAGTTTTCGGCGGTCACCAGGAAACGCAGTTCGAGCGGCCCGATGCGTATCGTTTCGTCGGCTGGGTTGACGGATAGATCGACGGCTTGCGGTGACATGGAGATTTCCTCTTTCCTTATAGATTCCTTCCCGGGTGGTTGCGCCCCGAAGGGTT
>JANWJU010000009.1 GCA_025451775.1 Terriglobales bacterium | reverse complement strand
GTGCCCGCGCCAAGCGCAGCGGTGGGGCGGGGCAACGGGGCCCCCGCCCCGCCGGGAGCAGAAGCGGGCGGGCGAGGCCCGGGCGCCGGCGCCAAGCGCAGCGGTGGGGCGGGGCAACGGGGCCCCCGCCCCGCCGGGAGCAGAAGCGGGCGGGCGAGGCCCGGGTGCCCGCGCCAAGCCTTGATACCCCGATAACTATTAATCATTGGACGGTTTGGGGTGCCCCTAGGGAGAATGGTTAAGGAGATCCCATGGCAACTGCAACCAGCACCTCGTCCACTCCTGGCGCCTCCGCCACCCCGGCCACTGCCATTGGCGCCCGCCTGCTCTGCGAAGCGCTGGTCCGCGAGGGGGTGGACACCATCTTCGGCTACCCCGGCGGCGCCGTCCTGCCCATTTATGATGAGCTGACCAAGATGGAGCGGGAACTGCGCCATATTCTGGTGCGGCACGAACAGGGTGCGGTGCACATGGCCGAGGGGTACGCCCGCTCGACCGGCAAATGCGGGGTGGCGCTGGTGACCTCGGGGCCGGGCGCGACCAACGCCATCACGGGCATCGCCAACGCCATGATGGACTCGACCCCATTGGTGGTGATCTCCGGCCAAGTGCCGCGGGCGCTGCTGGGCAGCGATGCCTTCCAGGAGACCGACATGATCGGCCTCACCCGCTCCTGCACTAAGGAGAGCTTTGCCGTCATGTCGGCCGCCGACATCGCCGTGACCGTGAGGGAGGCGTTCCACATCGCGACCACGGGCCGCCCCGGTCCTGTGGTCATCGACATTCCCAAGGATGTGTGCCAGGAGCAGGGGCCGTGGGTGTTTCCGCGGACCGTGCACCTGCCCGGCTATCGCCCGCCGGTGTTCCGCGACCAAGAAGGGCTGCGGAAAGCCGCTGAATTGCTGGTGAACGCCCAGCGCCCGGTGGTGTACTTGGGCGGTGGCGTGGTGCACTCCGGCGCCGCGCCCGAGCTGGCCGCCGTGATCGAGCGTCTGCACCTGCCCGCCACCCCCACCCTCATGGGCTTGGGCGCGGTGCCGGCAGGGCATCCGTTGTGTTTGGGCATGTTGGGCATGCACGGGGCGTATGCCGCCAATAAAGCCGTGTCCGAGTGCGACGTACTGTTCGCCGTGGGCGCGCGCTTCGATGACCGCGTGACCGGCAAGGTGTCGGCGTTCGCGCCCCGTGCCACCATTGTGCACATCGACATCGACTCCTCCTCGTTCCACAAGAACGTGCGTGCCGATCTCACCCTGCTGGGTGACGTCCACACCGTGCTCGCCGAGTTGCTGCCCTTGCTTCCCAAGGTCGAACACCCCGAGCACCGGTTGGAGCCCTGGTGGAACCAGATCCGGGAGTGGCAGGCGTTTGCGCCCTTCCGCTACGACGATCATTCCGAGGAGATCAAGCCGCAGCGGCTCTGCCAGGAGTTCAACCGCCTCACCAAGGGTGAGGCCATCGTGGCCACCGACGTGGGCCAGCACCAGATGTGGCTGGCGCAGTACTATCAATTCCGCGACGGCCGCCAGTCGATCACCTCCGGCGGCTTGGGGACGATGGGCTTTGGGATGCCGGCGGCGTTGGGGGCGCAGATCGCGTTTCCGGATCGCCAGGTGGTGGCGTTTGTGGGCGATGGCGGTTTCCAGATGACCTGCCAGGAGCTGACCACCGCCGTCGCCTACCAGACCAACCTCAAAATCATCATCATGAACAACCGCTCGCTGGGAATGGTGCGGCAATGGCAGAAACTGTTTTACGACAAGCGCTTCATCGCCGTCGATCTGACCCAGGCGCCGGACTTCGTGAAACTCGCCGAAGCCTACGGGGCCACCGGCCTGCGCGCCACCCATGCCAGCGAGCTCGTTCCAGTGCTGGAGAAGGGCTTGGCCACGCCGGGCGTGGTGGTGATGGAGATTGTCGTGACCACCGATGAGAGCGTGTTTCCGATGATTCCGGCGGGCGGCGCGGCCGCGGATATGGTGCTAGGCTGAAGGGAACCCCCATGCGACATCGTTTTTCGATTGTGGTTGAAAACAAGGCGGGGGTGTTGGCGCGCATCCTTGGTGTGCTCAGTGCCCGCGGCATGAATGTGGAATCGCTCGAGGTGGACGAAAACAGCGAAGTCTCCACCCAGCACGCCGGCGGCACCGCCGTCGCCACGGGTCTGGCGCTGATCACGCTCATCACCGTAGGCGAGGAAGCCACGGTGGAGCGGGTCGCGCAGAAGATCGGTCAACAGGTTCGAGTACTGAGTGTGAAGAGGGAGATAGCATGAAGGTTTTCTACGACAAGGACGCGGATCTGAGCCAAGTGCGTGGGTTGCGCGTGGCAGTGTTGGGTTATGGTTCGCAGGGCAGCGCCCAGTCGCGCAATCTGCGCGACTCCGGCTGCAATGTGGTCATTGGGTTGCGGCCCGGTAGTCCCAGCGCGGAGCGCGCTCAGGCCGACGGGTTTCAGGTGCTGCCCACCGCCGACGCGGTTGCGGCCAGCGACCTGGTGATGATGCTGGTACCTGATGAAAAGGCGCCCAAAATCTACCAGGAATCGGTGGCGCCGAAGCTGAAGCCGGGGGCGTTCCTGGCGTTTTCCCACGGCTTTGGCGTGCACTTCAAGTACATCCAGCCGCCGGCCAACATCAACGTGTTTCTGGTGGCGCCCAAGAGCCCTGGACATCTGGTCCGGACCGAGTACGAGCGCGGCGCCGGCGTGCCCTGCCTGTTGGCGATCGAGCAGGACCCCAGCGGTAAAACCCGCGCCGTGGGGATGGCCTACGCCTCCGCCATTGGCGGCGGACGGGCGGGCATCATCGAGACCACGTTCCGGGAAGAGACCGAGACGGATTTGTTCGGCGAGCAGGCGGTGTTGTGCGGCGGCGTGAGCGCGCTCATTCAGGCGGGCTACGAGACGCTGGTCGAGGCGGGCTACGCGCCGGAGATGGCCTACTTCGAATGTCTGCACGAGATGAAGTTGATCGTCGACCTGTTCTATAAAGGTGGCATCTCGAACATGCGGCACGAGGTCTCCAATACGGCCCAGTACGGCGACCTGACGCGCGGTCCGCGGCTGATTACGCCGGAGGTGCGGGCCACCATGAAGCAGGTGCTGAACGAGATCCAGTCGGGTGCGTTCGCCCGGGAGTGGATGGGCGATCACGACTCCGGCGGGAAGAAATTCCGCGAATTGGCGGAGAAGGGCGATCAGCATCCCATTGAAGCGGTGGGACGGAAGCTGCGCGCCATGATGCCGTTTTTACAGAACCCAGCCGCCAAGGCGGCACAACCGAAGGCCGCCGCGGCTCCCGAGCCGGCGGGCGCGACCAGGCGTTGAGCGCGGGCGAGACAGCGGCGTTGGCGGAAGAACTGCCGGCGGTGATCAAGGCCGTGACCAGTGTGGAGATTGCCGCGGCCGGGGTGCGTATTGCGCCCTATATTCACCGCACGCCGCTGGTGCGCAGCGTCACGCTCAGCCGCCGCTTGGGAACGAACGTCTACCTCAAGCTGGAAATCCTGCAAAAGACGGGCGCGTTCAAGGCGCGGGGCGCCTTCAGCAAGCTGACGGCGTTGCCGCCCGGCAGCCGCGTGGTGGCCGCCAGCGGCGGCAACCACGGCCAGGCGGTGGCCTACGCCGCCGGCATCTTGGGCATGCCGGCGCGCATTGTCATGCCGCGCACCACCGCGGCCAATTACCTCAACGCCACCCGCGACTATGGCGCCGAGGTGCTGCTCACCGACACCATCGGCGCCGCCTTCGCCTTGGGCGAAGAAGCGGCCACCGGCGGCTGGGTGCGCGTGCACCCCTTCGACGATCGGGACGTCATCGCCGGGCAGGGCACTGTCGGTTTGGAGATCCTCGAAGACCTGCCCCAAGTCACCGACGTGATCTGCAGCATCGGCGGCGGCGGGCTGGCCGCCGGGTTGGGAACCGTGATCAAAGCGGCCAAGCCCAACGCCCGCATCTGGGGCGCTGAGACCGCCGGCGCCGACTGCATGGCGCGCGCGCTGGCCGCCGGCCGCGTGGTGACCATGGACACGATCACCTCCATCGCCAAGACGCTGGGCCCGCCCTCGGTGTGCCCCATCACCTTGGCGGCGGCGCAGAAGCTGCTGGAGAAAGTCGAGGTGGTCACCGACGTGGAAGCGGTGCGCGCGCTCTACTTCCTGCTGGAGCGTTGCAAAGTGCTCACCGAGCCGGCGGCTTCCTGCACCTTGGCTGCCGCCGAGCATTTAAAGCAAAACTTTAGCCCCGACGATCATCTGGTGCTGGTGTTATGCGGCGGCAATCTCTCCATGGCCGATCTGCACAGCTACAGCGCCCTGGTCCCTGTGGGGCAACACTAGAAAATCGAAGCCATGCCCAACGTTCCTCTTGATCCCCGGCACCGTAGCCACATCATGCTGGACGGCACCGAACGCGCCGCCGCCCGCTCCTATTTCTATGCGCTCGGCCTTCATGATGCCGACTTGAAGCGCCCGATCATCGGCATCGCCAACACCTGGATCGAGTCCATGCCCTGTAACGTGCATCTGCGCGTGCTTGCCGAGCACGTCAAGCAGAGCATCCGGGCCGCTGGTGGCGTCCCGTTTGAGTTCAACACCATCGCCATCAGCGATGGCATCACCATGGGGACGGCGGGCATGAAGGCCTCGCTGGTCAGCCGCGAGGTGATCGCCGACTCGGTCGAATTGGTCGGCGGCGCCTACCACTTCGACGCCATCGTCGGTTTGGTGGGCTGCGACAAGACGATCCCGGGCATGGTCATGGGCCTGATTCGGCTGGACGTGCCCTCGCTGGTGCTCTACGGCGGCTCGATCATGCCCGGCCGCTATAAGGGCAAAGACATCACCGTGCAGGATGTGTTCGAGGCGGTGGGGTCGGTCGAGGCCGGGCGCATGCCGCGCGAGGAACTGGCTGCCATCGAACATGCCGCCTGCCCCGGCGCGGGCGCCTGCGGCGGCCAGTACACCGCCAATACCATGGCCGGCGTGCTGGATTTCCTTGGCATCGCGCCCTTTGGCGAAGGCGGCGTCCCTGCCACCGATCCCGATAAGCTCGCCGCCGCCGGCCGCTGCGGCACGCTCATCATGGACGTATTGAAGCGCGGCCTGCGCCCATCGCAGATTCTGAGCCGCGAGGCGCTGGAGAATGCCATCACTTCAGTGGTGGCCACCGGCGGGTCCACCAACGGCGTGCTGCATCTTTTAGCCATCGCGCGCGAGGCCGGGCTCGAGTTGGAGATGGAAGACTTCCACCGCATCAGCCAGCGCACGCCGCTGCTGACCGATCTCAAGCCCTCGGGCCGCTTCACCGCCGTCGACATGCACACCGCGGGCGGCACGGCGCTGCTCGCCCAGCGTTTGCTGGAGTTGGGCAAACTGCACGGCGATGCGCCCACGGTTACCGGCAAGACGATTGCCGAGATTGCCCGGGCCGCCAAGGAAACACCCGGCCAGGAGGTTGTCCGCCCCGCCGGACAACCGTTCCGTCCCACCGGCGGCTATGAGATCCTGCGCGGCAATTTGGCGCCGGAAGGCTGCGTGGTCAAGGTCTCGGGCAAGGAGAAACGCTTCCACCAAGGCCCGGCGCGCGTGTTCGACGGCGAAGAAGCGGCCATGGCCGCCGTGGCCGCCAACCAGATCAAGGCCGGCGACGTGGTCGTGATCCGTTACGAGGGCCCCAAGGGCGGTCCCGGCATGCGTGAGATGCTGGGCGTCACCGCGGCGCTGGTCGGCGCCGGCCTGGGCCACGAGATCGCACTCCTCACCGATGGCCGTTTTAGCGGCGCCACGCGCGGCTTGATGGCCGGCCACGTCGCTCCCGAGGCCGCCGTCGGCGGCCCCATCGCCCTGGTCCGCGAGGGCGATCAAGTCAGCTTCGATCTGGATGCCCGTGAACTCCGCCTCGAAGTCGCGGCCGCCGAGTTGGACCAGCGCCGCACCCGTTGGATGCCGCCTCCCGCCCCCACCCACGGCGCCCTGGCCAAATACGCCGCCCTGGTGCGCTCCGCCTCCCAAGGCGCCACCACCGGCGTCCACGTGGGCGCCGCCCCCGTCGTAGTATCATAAGGAGAGCGCGGTTCCTCCCGCGTTCCCCTAATAGCTAGCAGCTCATAGCTCATAGCTATTTTTCTTTTTTTATGCTCTCCGTCTCCAGCCTCACCATGCGCTTTGGCGCCAAGATCCTGTTCGAGGACGTCTCGACCAGCTTCATCCCCGGCCGCCGTTATGGCCTCACCGGGCCCAACGGCGCCGGCAAAACCACCTTCATGAACCTGCTCTCCGGCGAGACCGAGCCCACGCTGGGCAATGTCGTGCGCCCGCCCAAGATGAGCGTGCTCAGCCAGAATCAGTTCGCCTATGACGCCTATCGCGTGATCGACACGGTGATCATGGGCAACAAGCGCCTGTGGGCTGCCATGGAGGCGCGCGAGGCCATCTACGCCAAACCCGAGATGACCGACGAGGATGGCATGCGGCTGGGTGAACTCGAAGGCATCGTGGGTGAGGAGGACGGCTACGCCGCCGAGAGCGACGCCGCCATCCTGCTGCAGGGGTTGGATATCCCCAACGACGTGCACGAACGCCCCATGAGCGAGTTGCAAGGTGGACAGAAGGTCCGCGTTCTGCTCGCCCAGGCGCTGTTCGGCCATCCCGACGCCCTTTTACTCGATGAGCCCACCAACCACCTCGATCTCGACTCCATTGACTGGTTGGTCGATTTCCTCAGCCGCTACGACGGCGCGCTGATCGTGATCTCTCACGACCGCCATTTCCTCAACAGTGTCTGCACCCACATCGCCGACATCGACTACCAGACCATCATCACCTACACCGGCGGCTACGACGACATGGTGATGGCCAAGACCCAGATTCGCTCCCAGGTGGAGTCGCAGAACGCGCAGCGCGAAAAGAAGATTGCGCAGCTCAACGAGTTCATCGCCCGCTTCGCCGCCGGCACGCGTTCCAGCCAGGTGCAATCGCGGCGCAAGGAGGTGGAGCGGCTGCAGGTCACCGATCTGGCGCGCTCCAACATCGCCCGCCCCTTCATCAAGTTCGAGATGCTGCGCCCTTCGGGCAAGCACGTGCTCGAGATTGAAGGCTTGGAGAAGGCCTACGACGGCCATCGCGTGCTGCGCGGCTTCACCGCCAGCGTGGGGCGCGGCGAGAAGATCGCCATTATGGGCCGCAACGGCGCCGGC
This sequence comes from Terriglobales bacterium, assembly GCA_025451775.1. Classification (GTDB taxonomy): domain Bacteria; phylum Acidobacteriota; class Terriglobia; order Terriglobales; family SCQP01; genus SCQP01. The sequence goes on along the minus strand of JANWJU010000009.1, from coordinate 7,114 downwards.
AAGACCACGCTCTTGAACGCTCTGCTCACCGGCTGCGACACCGTGCCCGAGGCGGTCCTGCGCGGCACCAGCGGCTACGGCGGAGCCTTCCGGGACGCAGGCAAGGTCACCTGGGGCCACGAAGCCCAAGTCGGCTACTTCGCCCAGGATCACCGCTCCCTGATTACCCCCGGCACGACCGTGTTCGAGTGGCTGTACCAGTGGGATCCGGCCGCCTCGCAGGAGCAGATCCGCGGCTTGCTGGGCCAGATGCTGTTCCAGCGCGAGGAGGCCACCAAGAAGACCGAGGTGCTCTCCGGCGGCGAGGCCGCCCGCCTGCTGTTCTGCATGTTGATGCTGAAAAAGCCCAACGTGCTGGTGCTCGACGAGCCCACCAACCACCTCGATCTGGAGTCCATCAGCGCCCTGAACATCGCCCTGCAGCGCTACCCCGGCACCGTGCTGCTGGTCAGCCACGACCATGATCTGGTGGATGAAGTGGCGACCCGTATCTGGCGCGTGGGCGAGGGTTCCAAAAACGGCGGCATCGAGGATTTCCAGGGCGGCTTCGCCGAGTTTCAGGCCGTGGCCGCCACCGCCTGAGGCAGCGGCCTGAGAAGCGATCGAGGCAGAGCGTGATAATGGATCCATGGGACGTTGGGCGCGGATTGTCATTATTGCGGTGCTGGCGGCGGGCATTGGTTATCTGGTCTGGCGCGGGTCGCAGCCGGGATCGGCGGCGCCGGGTTTTGTGCTCCACGACCAAAACGGGCAACTGACCTCGCTGGCGCAGTTCCGCGGCAAGGTGGTGGCGCTTACCTTCCTCGATCCCGAGTGCCAGCAGATTTGTCCGCTTACCTCGGAGACGCTGCTGCGCGCGCTGCCAGCCCTGGGACCGGCGGCGGCCAACGTCGAGATCCTGGGCGTGAACGTCAACGCGGCAGACTCCAGCTCCGCGGCCCTGCAGGCGTATACGCGCGAGCATGGCATGGACCGCCTGGGCGCACGCTGGCGCTTCCTGAGCGGGTCACCGGCACAGCTCGCGCGCGTCTGGCATGACTACGACATTCATGTGGCCGTGGCGGAGGGCGACATCCAGCACGAAGCCGAAGTGATCTTGATCGATCCCGCCGGCCGGGAGCGCGCGGTCGAGCCCACGCTCATGAGCTACGGCGCGGTGAGTAATGAAGCCCAAATCATGGCGCGCGATATCAACCGCCTGCTGCCGGCGCAGGGGCCGGTGCAAGCGGTGGCGAACGCAGGCCATCAGGCGCCAACCCCGCTGGCCAGCTTTGACCTTGTCGATTTCGAGAAGTCTGGCGTTCCGGTGCAGTTCGGCGCCGGACACGCCCACTTGGCGGTGTTCTTTGCCCGTTGGCAGGCGCCGGCGCCGGAGTTGGCGCAGAAGTTAGCGCCGCTCGGCGCCTACGCGGCCGCGGCCGGGCGCAGGAATTGGCCGATGCCGGTCGCCGTTGATGAGCTCAGCACAGAACCCTCTCCCGAGCGCGCCCAGGCGGGGCTGGCGGCTTTGGGCGCTGCCACGCACGTTCCTATGGTTGCCGACGAGACGGGCGAGTTGGCCGACGATCTCCAGGTCGGCGATCTGCCCTGGTACGTGCTGACTTCGCCTGCGGGCGCGGTGGTCTGGAGCCATGATGGATGGCTCTCAGCCGATGCCTTGAACCACGCTGTGGCCGCCGCCCTGAGCGCTACAGCTGGGGCGGCGCCCCGCTTATAACGACCACGTCCTTGCGGCGGCTGCCAGGTGTGACCTGCAAATCCGTGATCCGGCCAGCTTGAACGTGGCCCGCGACGGTGGTGTTGCCGGGAGCGTGCAGCTTGAAATCGGCGGTCCAATCCGCGGGCCAGGCCGGCAGCAGGCGAATGGTTTTTCCATCGGTCTGCATGAGCATCAGTTCCAGCGTCATCATGCCGGTGCCGCCGTTGTCCAGATCGGGCGTCCAATCGTGGCCGGACTTCCAGAACCAGCCGAAGCGCTGCTGGCCGTAGTTGGTGAACTCGGCGATGGCGGCCTTCTCCGCCGTCGCCGTCAACCCCAGAACGGCGGCTTGCGGACCATCCTGGCCCCAGCAGGTGTCCTGCGGAAACAGGCGCGCGGCAAACGTATCCCGCGCCAGTTGCAGACCGGGCTTGCCGGCGCCGTAGAGTTCGTAAGGGAAGTCGACGTAGTCTTCCGGGTTCTCGACGTTGCTGGTTTTGGGATAGGCAGCGGCGGGCAGGATGACGGTGGTGCCGTCGGGGTCGCCCACGCCCAGCGGGGGGATTTTGCCATGCGCGGTGCGTCCCGTGGCGACGGGCGGCAAATCCCGCAGCACGCGCGCCCAAGTGGCCCGATCGGCGTTGGTGCTCAACCCCGCCGGCAGCGCCAGTAAGCGGGGGAGGATGGCCTGCAGGCCGGCGATATCGGGCGTGGGGTTGACGGCGGTGAGCTGGTAGGTCTCGATCGACTGCACCGGCGCCATGTGGATTTTGCCCTCCGCGTCCCGGGGCCATTGCAGGTCGTAGTAGGTCACGATGGCGCTGGCCAAGGGTACCAGGTCCTTGCGGGCAAACGCCGCATCCTGGGTTACCGCGTACTCATCCAGCATCTGGTCGATGACTTCCAGCGCGCCCTGGGTGTGATAGCGCATGTAGCGGCTCTGGACCTGCTCGCTGGGATTATCCCAGCCGAAATCGTTCAGGTTGGGCAAGCCCCAGAAGGTCATGGTCTCGATGAACGCGGCGCCGGCGTGGTGATCGTAAATTTCAGTGCGCGCCTTCGCCAGCGGCAAGGCGTTCACGTAGAGGTTGAACCAGGGCTGGATCAGGTCCCAATCCCCGGTGGCGAGCAAGGGCCAGTACAGCAGCCGGTTGTTCTGGTTCCAGTAGGAGTTGCCCCACTGGCGGAAATCGGGGTCGTGATTAGACCGCGTCGAGTCCGCGTTGGCGGACATGTCGTGGCCTACGGTGAACAGCCCGCCGTTGAACTTCACCGGGTAGGCTCCGCGGGACGAGGCGGCCATCATATAGCGCTGCATCGCGTAACCTTGGGCGACGTGCTGGGCATCGGCGCTCCCGGTCACCTGGATCCAGCTCCGGTTCCAGAACTGTTGCCACCAGCGCGCGCTGGCGGAGCGGGCGGCCGCGATGTTGACGCTTTCGACCTGCCGCACCAAGCTCGCGAGACTGGACTGCCAGGCGGCGGGCGAGGCGGCCGGCGCCTGCGTGAGCGTGATCAAATCGAGCCGCAATGTGCGCTGCGGTTTCCGCGAGACCAAAACGCGGTCGCCCTGGTTCACCAGCCCGGGGCCGAGAAGCGCGCCGCCAAAGGTCCGGTGCAATAGCGGGTCCGGGTTTTTCTCCAACTGCGAGCCCAGATGCTCCTGGTTCAGGACCAACGGATAGATGCTGGCTTGGTTGTCGTGGTACCAGACCACCTCCGTCCCCGTGGCCGGAACCACGGTATCGGCCTGGAAGGCAATCGGCACGGCATGACTCCCAAATTCAAACAGACCGCCCTTGTCCGGCGACGGCCCGGCGTAAGGATGATTGGTGCGCCAAAGCTCCAGTGAGGCGGTCATGCGCGCCGGCTGCGCCAAGGCCGCCTCGACGTGCAGGGCAGGGTGGTTGGCATCGGCCCAGACGGTGATCCGGTTGGCGCCTTGCTGCACCACGATGCTGCCGTCTTCGAGCCGCAGCGTCTGGGTAAACCCGCCGGCGCCCTGGGCACCAGTGAACGGGTTGGGGACGAGATGGACCCGCACCCGCCCCAGCTTAACCAGCTTGCCCAAGCTGGTCCAGGAATCGGATTTGGCCACCAACAGCACCAGATCGCCGTTGGCTTCGGTCCAGACGTTGGCGGCCAAGTCGCCGTTGCCAATCGGCATGGAACCGTTTTCGTTGGGCCCGAGCGTGGTCCAGATCACGTTGTTGGCGGCGATGGGCGGCGCCGCCATGGCCCAAGTTCCACAGCCTGCCAGCACGAGTGCCAAGAGGGCGCGCAAAGGTGATCGCATGGCGGGATTGTACTCCGTCCCCCTCAAGAAACTCCTATCGTGTTCGTACACGGAGTGTATACTGACACGGTCCGCTGTCTCGGAGACACTACCATACCGCTGCTCGGCATCGATATCGGAACCGGAGGATCGCGGGCCCTGCTTCTCAGCGAGGATGGCCGTGTCCTCCACGCCGCCACCGCCGAACACGCCGGGTTCCGCTCGCCGCAGGCGGCGTGGGCGGAGCAGGATCCGGCCGACTGGTGGCGGGCGGCGCAGGCGGCGATCCGGCAGGTCTTAAAAGTCAGCGGTGTGGGGGGCGATCAGATTGCTGCCCTCGGCCTCTCCGGCCAGATGCACGGCACCGTCGTGCTCGATGAGCGCGGGACGGTGCTGCGGCCGGCGATCATTTGGTGCGATCAGCGCGGCGAAGTTGAAGCCGGGGAACTGGAACGGACATTGGGCGCCAGCCGGCTGCTGGAGTTGACCTCGAATCCGGCGCTGACCAACTTCACCCTGGTCAAGCTGCTGTGGCTGAAGAACCACGAACCGGAGACGTGGCGCCGCATCCGGCATCTGCTGCTGCCCAAGGATTACGTGCGCTATTGCCTAAGCGGCGAGTACGCCATCGATGTGGCCGAGGCCTCGGGCACGTTGCTGCTCGACGTGGCGCACCGGCGCTGGTCGGCGCCCATGATCGCGGCTGCCGGGCTCGATGCCAAGGTGTTGCCCGCGCTTTTCGAGTCCCCCGAGGTGTGCGCTCGCGTCTCCGCCGAGGCGGCGGCGCTGACCGGCCTCAAGGCCGGAACGCCCATCGTGGCGGGAGCGGGTGATCAAGCCGCGGGCGCGGTGGGCATGGGCATCAGCCGTCCGGGCGCGGTCAGCGCCACTATTGGCACGTCGGGGGTGGTCTTCGCCGCCACCGCGCGGCCGACGCTGGATCCCCACGGCCGTTTGCATACCTTCTGCCACGCCATTCCCGATCGCTGGCATGTGATGGGGGTGACGCAGGCGGCAGGACTGTCGCTGCGCTGGTGGCGGGAGCTGCTGGGCGGCGACTACGATCAGCTCACCGCCGCCGCCGCCACCGCGCCGCCCGGGGCCGAAGGCGTGTTGTGGGCGCCTTATCTGATGGGCGAGCGCACGCCGCATTGCGATCCTAACGTGCGGGCGGGCCTGGTCGGGCTCGCCGCCCACCACACCCGCGCGCACGTTGCGCGCGCCGTGCTGGAGGGCGTGGCGTTTAGTTTGCGTGATACCTTCACCATTTTTGCCGAACTGGGCGTGCCGGTGGAGCGTGTACGGGCCGGCGGGGGGGGCGCGCGCTCTGAGCTGTGGCGTCAAATCCAGGCCGATGTCTACGGCCATGCCATCGAAACCGTGGCCGCCGAAGAGGGCGCGGCGCTGGGTGCGGCGCTGCTCGCCGGGGTAGGCGCTGGCGTCTGGCGTGATGTGGACGCCGCCTGCGATGCCGCCGTCCACACCGCTGCGACCGTGGCTTGCCGCCCAGAAGTTGCCCGCCACATGGATGCCCGCTACTCCGCGTATCGACGTTTGTACCCCGCGCTGCGCGAGTTGACCCTCAACCAATCAAACCATGCGCCGCCCGGGCCCGGAGATTTGGGCCCCCGAGCCGCCGTGCAATCGGCGCCGATCTAGGAGACACATGCCGGATAGTTACAGCCCCCGTCCCGAACACCGCTTTTCCTTTGGCCTCTGGACCGTCGGCAACCGCGGCCGCGATCCGTTTGGCGATGCCGTGCGGCCCACGCTCGATCCGGTCGAGGCGGTGCGGCTGTTGGCCCGGGTCGGAGCGTGGGGTGTTTCGCTTCATGACAACGATTTGGTTCCCATCGACGCCACCGCCGCCGAGCGGGACCGCATCGTGGCCGAGTTCAAGCGGGCCTGCAAGGATCATGGCTTGGTCGTGCCCATGACCACGGTCAACCTGTTCTTCGATCCCGTGTTCCGTGACGGCGCCTTCACCTCGAACCAGCCCGGCGTGCGCGCTTATGCGCTGGAGAAGACCAAGCGCGCCATCGATCTGGGCCAGGAACTGGGGGCGAAGATCTTCGTCCTCTGGGGCGGCCGCGAAGGCACCGAGACCGACGCCTGTCGCCGTCCCGATACCGCGATCAAGCGTCTGCGCGAAGCCCTCAACCAACTTTGTGAGTACGCTCTTGAACAGCGCTACGACGTACGCCTGGCGATGGAGGCCAAGCCCAACGAGCCTCGCGGCGACATCTACATGGCCACCACCGGCGCTTACCTGGGGTTGATCCCCACCCTCGACCACCCCGACATGGTGGGCGTGAATCCCGAAGTTGCGCACGAGCAGATGGCCGGCCTCAATTTCCTGCACGTGGTGGCGCAGGCATGGGAGTCGGGCAAGCTCTTCCACATCGACCTCAACGATCAGATGCCCGGCCGCTACGACCAGGATTACCGCTTCGGCTCCGCTAATGTGAAGGCCGCCTTCTGGTTGGTCAAGTTCCTGGAGGACGTCGGCTACGCCGGCCCCCGCCACTTCGACGCCCACGCCTACCGCACCGAGGACGCCGCCGGCGTCGAGGCCTTCGCCCGCGGCTGCATGCGCACTTATTTGATTCTCAAAGAGCGGGGCGAGCGCTGGAACGCCGACCGGGAAATCCAATCGTTGCTCAACGCCCGGTCCCAGGACACGGCCAGCGACCGCGCCACCCTCGCCGCCCCCGGCCTTGGCTACGAGCAGCTGGATCAATGGACGATGGAAATCCTTCTGGGCGCGAGGTAACTTCGCCGCGTTAGAGGCCGCGCCACAGCGGGAGCCGCTCCGGCCGCTCCCGCGATGCTCGTACGCTGAGCATCAGCCCGGAGCAGGCAGCGTAAAATAGCCATATGGCGTCACCTCCGTCCGGTTTCTTTGCGCAGCGCTTTGGAGTGCAGGCCCCCGATCTGGAACGATACCTGGCGGCCGCGTTGGATCGGGGCGGCGACTACGCCGACCTGTACTTCGAGTACCAGGCCAGTTCCGCGCTCAGCCTTGAGGAGGGGATGGTGAAAAGCGCCACCCAGGGCATCTCGGTGGGGGTGGGGGTGCGGGTGCTTTCGGGCGAGCGTACCGGCTACGCCTACACCGATGAGCTGACGCCGGAGAAGAT
>JANWJU010000008.1 GCA_025451775.1 Terriglobales bacterium | reverse complement strand
TGCTGGCGCTCCGCACGCAGGAGTTGGGCGGCGCCCTGGAACGCGTCCGCGAGTACTCCGCCGAAACACTGGAGTTCATTGCCGCCACCCTCGATGCCCGCGCCCAGGAGGTCGCCGGCCATTCCCTGCGCGTGTGCCGCTACACGCTGGAGTTGGCGCGCCGTCTGAACTACTCCCCCGCCGCCCTCGGCCGCATCGAGCGCGGTGCCCAGTTGCACGACCTCGGCAAGCTCGGCATCCCCGACGCCATCTTGAACAAACCAGGCACGCTCACCCCGGAGGAAACCGCGATCATGCGCCGCCATGTACAAATTGGCGTCGATTTGGTCAGCCGCGTCCCCTCGTTGCGCCCGGCCATGGAGGTGATCATGGCCCATCACGAGCGCTTCGACGGCGCCGGCTACCCGCGCGGCCTCGCTGGCGATGCCATTCCCATGGATGCGCGCGTGTTCGCCATCGCCGATACGCTCGACGCCATGACCAGCAACCGCCCCTACCGCCGGGCGCAGAGCTGGGAGGCGGCTACCACCGAGATCACCCGCCAATCCGGCCGCCAATTCGATCCGCGCGCGGTGCAGGCGTTCCTCGCCGTCCCACTCGGGCGCTGGCGCACCTTGCAGCGGGGCTAGGCGCTCACGCCGCCCTTTGGCCGCGTTGCCTCAAGCGGCGCGTTTGCGCCGCGCTTTGTTTTTCAGATCCTCTTTCGTCTCCTGCGCCGTGGCTTTGACGCGTCCGACCGCCTTTTCCGCCTTGCCCTCGACCTGTTTGGCCGCGCCCTCGATCTGTGCACCGGCATCACCGCTCAACTCGCCCGCTTGGCGCTTCACCCGTCCGCGGATATCCTTGGCTTCACCCTTGATTTCGTCTTTGCCCGCATTGGCCATAATGGGCCTCCTCGCTGGGGTTGGATGCGCCCCGGCGGGACGCGGCTGTAGAATTTGGCTCAGGTGTCTGAGCTCTCACCGCGGCGCGTCCGTCCCCCCTTGGGTCTGTACGGACGCGCCGCCGCAGTGCTGGTTTTGGGGTGGACAGCGGGCTACATCGACGCCGTCGGATACCTCGAACTGGCGCACGTCTACACCTCCCACATGACCGGCAACACCGCCGCTCTGGGCCAGTACCTTAGCCGCGCCCAGTGGCCGGAGGTGCTCCAGCACGCCTGGCCCATCCTCACCTTTGTCTTCGGCCTCATGCTCGGCGCCGCCCTCACCGAGGCCGGCCGGCGGCGCCGCTTTCACTCCCGGCTGTCGCTGGTGTTGGGGTTGGAGATGATCCTGCTCGCCGTGCTGGTGATTTGGAGCGCGCCCGGCAGCGCCACCGGCGCCGGACTGTGGTGGGTGGGCCTGCCAGCGCTGGCCATGGGCCTGCAAACCGTCACCATCACCCGTGTCGGCGATCAGCGCGTCTACTCCACCTACATCACCGGCAACCTGTCCAAATTCGCCGAGGCGCTCACCGGATACAGCTTCTGGCTCGCCGACTGTTACGGCCAGCACCGCCGCTCGAACCGGCGCCAACGCTGGTTAAGAGAAGCACTGCGGCACCGGCTGCTGGGGCACGCGTTGCTCACCGGTGGGTTATGGACCCTGTTCCTGCTGGGCGGGCTGAGCGGCGCCGAACGGGAATCGCGCCTTGGCCTGGCGGCGGTGTGGTGGCCCATCGCCGTGCTGGGGGCACTCATCGCCGTTGACCTGGCCCGGCCCATCACCGCCGTGGCCGACAACGAGCCGATTGCATTCCAGAGTTGAGTGGTTGCCGGTCCAGCTTACTGGACGCTCAGATCGAGCACCGGCTCCAGTACGGCTCCAGCCGGGGTCACCACCTCCGGGGCGGTGACCAACACCGTTGCGGGATCAGTCCAATGCAGCGCATGCGCCGCGGGTGAGCCGAAGCGGAGGTTGATGTCCTCGCGCAGCTCGTCATAGAGCGCTGCATCTTCGCGGTTGGCGACGCACTGTCCAGACGGCAGGCGGGCGGTGAGCTGGCGCTGGGGATCGACCATCGAGGTCAAACTCAACAGAAAGGAGCGGTCCGCCTGCTGGGCGATGGCGGTCAGCCGCGCCTGCACCCGATACACACGGCCATGCGCCGGCGCCCGCTTGCCCAGCAACTGCTCCACCGTGGTAAATTGCGCCTGCTTGGCGAGCTGCAGCGCCGAGTTGCCCAACGGCCCCGGACTCCAGCAGACTGCCGGTGCGGCTGCCATGGGGCGGCCCGCCGGCACCGCCGTTTCCTGAGGCGGCGCGGTGACGACCGGCGATGCGAATGGAGTGGCCGGGTTATGGCGCCACCAGCGCGGGTAGAACCACCATCCCGCCGCCCCGGCTGCTAGCAGGACAATCACCAGCGCAACCCAGCCTCCACCTCCCCGCCGTCGTGGGGCGCGCGCGCGGGACCGGTTTGGCGGACGCCTGGGGCTCACTTCTTACGCTTGGCTTCGAGCCGCTTCCCCACCATGCGGGTAAAATCCCCAACGGTTTCGCAGCTCTCCCAATCCTCTTCGTTGAACGGATGCACGCCAAAGGTGGTCTCCGCCTGCATCAGCAGTTCGGCCACATCGATCTCGTCCAGGTTGAGGTCCTCTTTAAAGGAGGCGTTGGCGGTCAGCTCAGCTTCCTCGATCGCCATCTCCTCGGCGATCAGGTGCACGATCTTGGCATCGGCATCGGGGCGTGCCTTGCGGGGCTTGGCAATTGGCGCCGGCTTTTCAGCTTTCCCCTTGGGTTTGGGCGCGGCGTTGGAGGGCAGCTTGGCTGCGGCCGCTGCGGGCCGAGGCGCCGGTTTGGCTGCGGGCTTGGCTACCGGCTTGGCTGCAGGCTTGGCTGCAGGCTTGGCCGCGGGTTTAGCCTGAGATTTCGCCGGCGGCGCGTGGTTGGCGGCTTTGGCCCTTCCGGGCGCCGGCTTCACGGCCTTTTTGGCTCCGTTTTTGGCCCCGCTTTTGCTGTCGTCTTTGGCATCGTTCTTGGCGCCATTACTTTTGTGCGCCGGATGCGGCTTGCCGCCAGAAACGGACGAGGCGGACTTGGCGGGGGTCTTGGCCATATCCCTCCATGGTAGCCGAACAAAGCTAGACTGACTACATGGCGGCGGGCGCAGGCCTCTATGATTTTTTCGGACGCGGCGGCCAACTGCAGCGCGCCCACGCTGGCTACGAGCTCCGTCCCGGCCAGATTGAGATGGCGCGCGCGGTGGCGGCGGCGCTCGCCGAACGCCACCATTTGCTGGTCGAAGCCGGCACCGGCACTGGCAAAACGCTCGCCTACCTGCTGCCGGTGCTGGAGAGTGGCCGCCGCGTCCTCATCTCCACCGGAACCCGCAACCTGCAGGAGCAGTTGGTGGCCAAGGACGCCCCCCTGCTGGAAGCCGCCCTCGGCCGGGCATCCAGCCAACCGCTGCGCGTGGTCAGCGTCAAAGGACGCCAGAACTACGCCTGCAAGCAGAAGATCCGCGGCCTTGAATCCCAGCCGGCGCTGCTCAATCTGGACGAGTTGGACCACTACCGCCGCATCCGCGCCTGGGCCGCCACCTCGGAAACCGGCGACCAAGCCGAACTCGAGTTTCTCCCCGACAACGATCCCCTGTGGATGACCCTCAACGCCCGGCGCGAGACCTGCACCGGACAGAAGTGCCCCCTCTACAGCGAGTGCTTCCTCACTGCCCTGCACCAGCGTGCCGCCGAGGCCGATTTGGTGGTGGTCAACCATCACCTCTTCTTCGCCGATCTCGCCCTCAAGCAGTCCGAGCTGCCGGGCGTGCTCCCACCCTACGAGGCGGTGGTTTTCGACGAAGCCCACGAACTCGAATCCGTCGCCGGCCAGTACTTCGGCGTCAGCCTCAGCAGCCACCAGATCGAGGAACTCGCCCGCGACACCGCCGCCGCCCTGCGGCTACTGGGCCGCGCCACCGCCGAACTCGAACAACGCGCTGAGTCGTTGCGCACCGCCGGCCAAGCCCTGCTGCTCAAAGCCGGAGCCCGGGAGGGGCGCTTCCCCTTCGCTCATCGATCCCAGTTCCTGGAGGAGAACGCCGCCATCTACGACCGCTTCATGAACGCCCTCGCCCACCTCGCCTCCGGCCTGGACGCCATCGATGCCGGCGGAGACAAGCCCGAGGAGGTGCACAATCTGCTCCGCCGCCTCAACGAGGCCCGGCGCAAGCTCGCCTACTTACTCGAGAGCGAGGAGGAGGGCATCGTCTACTGGATCGAACGGCGCGGACGGGGCGTCTACCTGCAGGCTTCTCCCATCGAAGTCGCCCCACTGCTGCGCGACATGCTGTTCACGCCAGCCCAAGGTGGAAACAACGATGGAAGCCGCGGAAACGGCACCGGTATCGATACCGTCATCCTCACCTCGGCCACGCTGGCCGTGGGCGGCAGCTTCGATTACGTGCGCGAGCGCCTCGGCCTCGACCACGCCCGCGAGCACCTCGTCGCCTCCCCCTTCGCCTACGCCCGCCAGACGCTGCTCTACCTGGCCGCGCAGCTTCCGCCGCCCACCGCGCCCGGCTACGCCGCCGCCGCGGTCGACGAACTGGTGACCCTGCTTGAATCCTCCGGCGGGCGCGCCTTTGTGCTCTGCACCAGCTACGCCCAGATGCGGCACTTTCACCAGGCTCTTGCACCCCGGCTGGCGTTCCCGCTGCTGCTGCAGGGCACCGCGCCCCGCCATGTGCTGCTCGAGCGTTTCCGCGCCACCCCCCAAGCCGTCCTTTTTGCCACCAGCAGCTTTTGGCAGGGCGTGGACGTGCAGGGCGAGCAGTTGAGCTGCGTCATCATCGACCGGCTGCCGTTTGCTTCCCCCGCCGATCCCTTGGTCGCCGCCCGCATCGCCGCCCTGCGCCAAGCCGGCCGCAACCCCTTCCGCGAGTTCCAGATTCCGGCCGCGGTGCTGAACCTCAAGCAGGGCTTTGGCCGCTTGATCCGCTCCTCCCAGGACCGCGGCGTGCTGGCGCTACTCGACTCCCGCATCCTCTCCCAGCCCTACGGACGCGAATTCCTCCGCAGCCTGCCGGAATATTCCTGCACCACTGACATCGACGACGTGCGGAGCTTCTTTAGTGGCGCCGCGCCCTCCGCCAACAGCTTCCGCGCCGGTCCCGGCTACGGCGGCGCCGCCGACCCCATCGTCGAAACCATCGGTTAGCCCAGCCGGGCAATTACTGGCAGTGTCCGCCCGGTTGCGGTTGCCCGGCCGCATTCCACGCCGGCACAAAATTCGAGTCCAGCAGGTGCCGCACCGGGTCGATCATCGAGCCGATGGCGCTGGTCATCAGATCGATATCAATGTGCGCCAGATCGTCGTCGGGGCGGTGGTACATGGGTTGCATGCCGTAACTCGACACGGTCTGCGCTACCACGCCCGCTTCCGCCAAGTGAATGTTGTCGGAGCGGCAGAAGAACTTCTGCGCCGGATGCGGATCCGCCACCAGGTGAGCGCCGTCCTTGGCCAACTCCGGACCTAGGTTACTGCGGGACCATCCGGTCAGCCAGAGCGTCTGCGGCGGGACTTTAGGATCGGGCCAGCCGATCATCTCGAACTCAATATTGGCGAAGATCTGGCTCAGCGGCACCGGCGGATGGGCCACGAAGTAGCGTGCGCCCCAGCCGCCGTCCTCCTCGCTGCCAAAAAAGGCGAAATACACGCTGCGCCGCGGCGGCGGCCCCGCCGCCAGTGCCCGCGCCAGCTCCAGCACGGCCGTGCAACCGGAGGCGTCGTCGTTGGCGCCGTTATAAATGTCGTCGCCATGATAAGCCCGCTGCGGCAGCACGCCCAGATGATCCAAATGCGCGGTTAAAAGTAGTACCGGCGCGCTCGCGTCCCTACCCGGCAGCTCGCCGACGACGGATGTGGTCGCGCCGCGCGGCGAGGGCGCCGTCTCCAGATAGCCGCCGCCCTCGGCCGCGGGCTTGATGCCGTAGGACTCCAGTGCGCTGGCGATGTAGGTGGCGGCGATCTTCTCGTACGGCGTACCGCTGCCCCGGCCCTGCAGGGCGTCACTGGCCAGGAAATCTTCATGCGCTTGAATGCAGGCGCGGCAGGCGGAAGCGGAGTTGGCCGTCGCCGGCAGTTGCGCTCCCGCCGTAACCCAACCTGCCAGCAGAATGGGCACCAGAACCGCCCGGAGTTGTACCATGGAACGATGATACGGTGGCCTTGGGCTTTTGGCCTGCTGGCGCTCGCCTTGGCAGCCAGTCTGCCTGCGCAACAAAACCCGGCGCCGGCGCCGCGCCCAGCCCCGCCCGCTGCGCAATCGCCGGAACCGGGGCCCGGGCAAGCCCCCGCTAGTAGCGGCGCCGGCGATTTCTTCGACTACAATCCCCGCGTCCGCCCCGGCGCTTCCATCGCTTCCATCCCCACCGTGGGCCCGCCGGTGGTGACCCATCACCAGATCACGCTTGCGGGCAAAACCCTGAGCTACACCGCCCGCGTCGGCATGATGCCCATCGCCAACGCCACCACCGGCGTGGTGGAAGGCTACCTCAACTACACCTATTACAGCGAGGACGGTGTCGCCGACCCCACCACCCGCCCCGTCTCCTACTGCTTCAACGGCGGTCCCGGCGCGGGCACGCTCTGGCTGCACCTCGGCGCCTTTGGCCCCGAGCGCATTCAGCTCCAGCCCGAGGGCCGCGCCGTGCCCCCCTACACCTACGCCCCCAACCCTGACACTCTGCTCGACCAGACCGACTTGGTCTTCGTCGACGCCATGGGCACCGGCTGGAGCCGTCCCACCAAGCCCCAGTACGGTCCCAATTTCTGGGGCGTGAAAAACGACATTGCCGCCTTTGGCGAGTTCGTGCGCTCTTTCACCAACCAGTACAATCGCTGGGGCTCACCCATCTTTTTGGTGGGCGAAAGCTACGGCACCACGCGCGCGGCGGGCTTATCCGGCTACCTCACCGATCACGATATGCCGGTGCAGGGCGTGTTCCTGCTGTCGACCGTGATCAACAGCCAAGCCGGCGAAGGCGACCTGGGCGCGGTGAACGCCCTGCCCACCCAGGCCATGACCGCCTGGTACCACCACAAGGTTGCGCCCAACCTGCAAAAGCTGAACGCCGATCAAATGTCGCAAGCCGCGGTCGAGTTCGCGTCTACGGATTATTTAAGCGCCCTCTACGCGGGCGCCCGCATGACGCCCGAGCAGCGTGCCAAAACCCTCAACGAACTGCATCAATTCACCGGCCTGCCGGTCGATTTCCTCGCGCAGAACGATCTCAAGGTTTCACTCGATCAGTTCTCAACCGAACTGCTCCGCTCCCAGCATGAGATGACCTCACGGCTCGACAGCCGCTTTGACGGCTACCTGCCGAATGGCGGTTCCCAGACCACGCCCTTCGACTTCAGCCTGGCCAACGCCGAGAACGCCTTCCTCACCGCCTACGAGCGCTACATGCGCAACGAGCTGCACTACGTCAACAACGACATCTATTACGCCCTGGGCGGCGGCATCGGCCGCTGGACGGGCAGCTACGACACCGCCAGCGATCTGACCGAAGCCTTCGCCAAGAACCCCGGCATGAAGCTGATGGTGGCCATGGGCTACTACGATTTCGCCACCCCCTACGGCGCGGTCGAGTGGACGCTGGCGCACCTCAAGGTCTCGCCCCAGATCCGGAAAAACAACATCATGGTCGGGCACTACCAGGCCGGCCACATGGTGTACCTGGATCGGGCCGCCGCCGATACAATGCGCGCCGATCTCCGCCGCTTTTATACCGGAGCCCTGGCCAGCGTGCCGGGGGTCGCGCTCCGCTAGATGTCTACTTCGGCCGCCACCACAGCGCCGCCCTCCGGCTCCACGGTCCGCCTGCGCCGCTTGGCGCGCTTTGCCCGTCCCAATCGGCTCTACTTCGTCTTAGCCATCGTGATCGGCATCATCTCCGGCCTGGCGGTGGTGGCGTTCCGCATGACGATTGATCTGCTGGATCGTGACCTGCTGGGCGTTAATCACGATCCGCTGCGCACCGTGCTGGTGCCGGCGCTGGTGGGTCTGTTGATCGGCGTGCTGGTGGTGCGCGTGTTCCCGGGTGCGCGCGGCAGCGGCGTCAACCAGACCAAAGCGGCGCTCTATATCTACGACGGCTATATCCCGCTCCGTACGGTGATTGGCAAATTCATCACCGCGGCGCTGGCCGTGGGCAGCGGCCAGTCGCTGGGCCCCGAGGATCCGTCGTTGCAGGTGGGCGCGGGCCTGGCGTCGCTGCTCGGCCGCCACCTTGATCTCTCCCGCTCCCGCCAGCGCTTACTCGCCCCACTGGGCGCCGCCGCCGGCTTGGCGGCGGCGTTCAACGCCCCCATCGCCGCCGTGCTGTTCGTGATCGAGGAGGTCATCGGACGCTGGAGCTCGGGCGTCATCGGACCGGTGGTGCTGGCGGCGGTGTCGAGCACGGTGGTGGCGCGGGCGTTTTTCGGCGACCATCCGCTGTTTCAAGCCCCGCAGTTTGAGCTGCGCCACGTCTCCGAGCTGGCCGCCTACGCCGTGCTGGGCGTGGTGGGGGGCTTTGGATCGCTGCTGTTCGTCAAACTCGTGGGCTGGCTCCGCCCCCGGCTGGCGCATCTGCCCCGCCGCGTCCAGTACTATTTGCCCGCCGCGGCGGGCCTGATCATCGGTGTCATCGGCATCTGGTATCCCCAGATCATGGGCGCCGGCTACGGCGTCATCAACAACGCCCTCGGAGGGGCCTATCTGTGGCCCATGCTGGCGGTGCTGGCCCTGCTTAAAATCGCCGCCACCGCGCTCTCGTTCACCAGCGGCGCACCCGGCGGCATGTTCGCTCCCACGCTGTTCATCGGCGCCATGATGGGCGGCGCCGTGGGCGGGGTCGAACACCTCCTGCTGCCCACGCTGACCGCCCCGGTGGGCGTCTACGCCCTGGTGGGCATGGGCACGGCCTTTGCCGGCATTCTGCGCTGCCCGGTGACCTCGGTGTTCATGGTGGTCGAGGTCTCAGGCAGCTACGCCATCGTGCTGCCCCTGATGATCTCCAACATGATCGCCTACTTCATCTCCCAGCGCTGGCAGTCCACGCCCATCTTCGACCTGCTCAGCCAGCAGGACGGGGTGGTGTTGCCCTCGATGGAAGAGCAGCGCGAGGAGAACATCCTGCACGTCGAGGACGCCATGAAACCCGCGCAGGGCGCCGGCGGCCGCGGTATCCCGGTCATCTCCGCCGAACGCCCCGTGCGCGAGGGCTGGATGCGGGCCCAGAATGCCCCACGGCATTTTATCTTGGTGGACGGCGGCGGCGCCTGGTACGGGCTCACGCTGGAGGTGCTGGCGCCGCTGGTCGCCAGCGCCGACGAGGAGCGCCCGCTCGCCTCCGTACTCGATCCCCGCTGGCGCCTGCCCGTGCTCTACCCTGACCAGCCGCTCGAGGCCTTTTTACGCGAGTCCGGCGATGAGCCTCTGCTACCGGTGGTGCACCGCGCCCACGGCCTGCTGTTGGGCGTGCTCACCCTCACCGACGCCCTCGCCGCCTACCACCACCGTGACGTGGAACGCGCGTGAGCGGCACGGGCGAGGTGGCCGCCGTCCCCGACTCCCGTCATCACCGCGCCGCCGAGGCCATGATGCTCGCCGCCACCTTTTTTTGGGCGAGCAATATCGTGGCCGGCAAGGTGGCGCTGGCGGCCTTCAGCGCCCTGGCACTCGCCCAACTGCGCATGGGCGCCGCCGCCATCCTCTATATCGCCGCCTATGCGGCGTGGCGTGGCTTGCCGCCGCTGCGCCTCGGCCGCCGCCCCTGGGGCCTGCTGGCGGCGATGGCGCTTGCCGGCATCACCGCCAATCAGATCTTTTATATTGGCGGCCTCGCCAAGACTTCCGTCACCCACGCCGGACTGCTGCAGGCGATTGGGCCCATCGCGGTCTTGCTGCTCTCCGCCGCCATGGGACGCGAGGCGTTGACCGCACGCAAGCTGGTGGGCATGACCGTTTCCTTCCTGGGAGTGGCGCTGCTGCTGGCCGAAAAGCCGGCGAGCGGCAGCGGCGCCCACTGGACCGGGGACGTGCTCCTCATCCTGGCCGGCGTGGTCTTCGCCTATTACACCATCCTGACCAAGGAGGTCGCGCCTCGCTATGACCCGCTCACCCTCAACGTCTATGTCTTCGCGCTCGGCGCCCTGTTTCTCATCCCCTTCTGCGCTCTCTCGGTGGCGCGCGTGCCTTGGGCCACGATTCCGCTGCAGGCTTGGCTGGGCCTGGCCTACATGGTCCTATTCGGCTCCCTCGTCGCTTACCTGATCTATGCCTTTGCGCTGGAGCGCCTGGCCGCCTCCAACGTCGCCGCCTTCGCCTATTTGCAACCCGTGATGGCGGCGCTGCTCGGCATCTGGCTCCTCGGCGAGCGGCTTTCGACTTCGGTGGTGATCGGGGGCGCGCTCATCATGGGTGGCCTTTACCTCACCGAGCGCGCCCGTGGCGGCGGACGCCACCTGGATCACATCGCCGCCGGAAAAATCTGACCGCCGCCGCCGACCCGCCCTACAAGTCCAAGGCGTGGCCCCCGGTGGTCAGGATACCGCTCCACCGCTGCCGTCCCGTACCATGGGAATTGCATCCAGGAGATGCGATGGGAGATCCTATGCAAAAGCGCAAGTTAGGCACCAGCAATCTCGAAGTCTCGGCCCTGGGCCTGGGCTGCATGGGCATGAGTTTTTCCTACGGCCCGCCCAAGGACGAGGGCGAGATGATCTCCCTCATTCACGCCGCCGTGGATCGCGGCGTCACCTTCTTCGACACGGCGGAGGTTTACGGCCCGTTCACCAACGAGCTGCTCCTCGGCAAGGCGCTCCCGTCCGTACGCCAGAAGGTCGTCATCGCCACCAAGTTCGGCTTCAACCTCAACCCCGATGGCAGCCCCGGCTGGCAGGGGCTGAACAGCCGCCCCGAGCGCATCCGGCAGGCCGCCGAGGGCTCGCTCCAGCGCCTCAACATCGACGTCATCGACCTCTTCTATCAACACCGCGTCGATCCCGAGGTCCCCATTGAAGACGTCGCCGGCACGGTCAAGGACCTCATCCAGCAGGGCAAGGTCAAACACTTTGGGCTCTCTGAAGCCGGGGTGCAGACCATCCGCCGCGCGCATGCGGTGCAGCCGGTGACGGCGTTGCAAAGCGAGTATTCGCTGTGGTGGAGAAAACCGGAGAAGGAAGTCATTCCAGTTTTGGAGGAGCTCGGTATCGGCTTGGTTCCCTACAGCCCGCTGGGCAAGGGATTCCTCACCGGCACCATCCGGGCGACCACGGATCTTGGCCAAAGCGACTTCCGCAGCAGCCTGCCGCGCTTTACGCCCGAGGCCATGCGCGCGAATCAGGCATTCGTCGACTTGCTCGCCGCCATCGCCCAACAGAAGCATGCGACCCCAGCCCAGATCGCGCTGGCCTGGCTGCTCGCGCAGAAACCGTGGATCGTTCCTATCCCCGGCACCACCAAGCTGGCCCGCCTGGAGGAGAACATCGCCGCCGTGGCGATTGAGCTCACGCCCGCCGACCTGCGTGCCATCGAGGCAGCCGCCTCGCAAGCGCCCATCCAGGGTGAGCGTTATCCCGAGCACCTGGAGAAGATGACCGGCCGCTAACGCGGTGCGCTATACGCCGATGACCGGGAACCCATACAGGCGCGCCGCTTGCGCCAGGTCCCGGTCATGCGTCGCGAACTCGATGTCTTCACCGCGCAACTCCCGCCAGAGCAGCGCCGTCGCCAGGTGCATTGCATCCAAAGTGCCCACCGGCGCCGCCAGCGGGAGGGCAGCCCGCCGCAACACCGCGCGGGTGAGATCGACCTCCTGAACACTCTGGAATAGCGCGTTGAGGCTGGCTTCGTGCTCGTCCCGCTGTTGGATCGTCATCCCTTTTTCGTGACGCTTCCGGTCGAGAGTGCGCCAGCATTCGGTTCTGACCAGCGTGCTGACCACCCCCACGGCATCCAAGGCGGCAATGTCCAAAAAGTTGGGCTGGCGGAGCGCCCAACGCAACGCGACCGACGCATCAAAATAAATGGTTCTCACCGCTCGTTCCTGCGGTCCTTAAGAAGTTCCTCCACGACATCGAAATCGTAATTGCTGGGTGGTGGCGGCTTCAGATCGCTGAGTTTGCCTTGGGCGGGGTGCACGATCTCCAGCGCCTCCGCGCTCAAATGAGCAGGCACGATCCGGGCGACCGGAACGCCCCGGTCCAGCACCTCGACCACATCGCCCTGCTTGGCTTCGCGCAAATATTGGCTGAGATGGGCTTTCAGTTCCGCAATGCCAACCTGGACCATGACCCATTATGACCTTTAAAGGTCATAATGGCCAAGTGTGCTACGTTGGCGCATGCGGAGCGGGTTGCGGCGGGGAGCGATTGTGGCAGGGATCGTTGTCCCCATCGCGGTCGCGGCGCTAGCGCAGCGCCCCGGGCGGATAAGCGGGCAAGTGCCGGGCGCCGCTCCCGCAGCCGTGCCCGCGCCCCGGCAGTCCGTACCCAGCGGGCCGGTGATTCAGCTCCATGCGACCACCCGCGTCGTCGAAATCGACGTCACTGCCGAAGGCGCCAACGGCCAGCCCGCCGACAACCTCAAACCGTCGGACTTTGCCGTCTTCGACAACGGCCATCCCCGTCCGTTCACCATCTTCAGCTTCAACCCTGAAACCGCGGCGGCGACCGCACCGGCGCTCCCGGCGCTGGGTCCGGCCACGCCTCCGGGATCGTTCTCCAACATGGGCGCGGCGCCCCGGTTGGAGGCGCAACACTCCGCCGTCCTGCTGGTGGACGCCTTCAACGGCTGGTTCGAGAACTTCGACAACGCCCGCAAAGCCGTCGTCGGGGCACTGAACAAACTGCCGCCCGACGAACGCATCGCGCTCTACGTGATCGACCGCTACAAGGGCATGCAACTTCTGGTGGACTACACCACCGACCGCGCCCGCCTGCGCCAGGCCATCACCCACTACACGCCGGGCGGAACGTGCCCGGCGCCGCCGGGCGAGGAAGCTCCCGGCGACGCCACGCGCGTCATCGCCAACACCGGCCCGCCGCGGCCGGAAGACGCCTACTGGAACAGTCCGGACCCTGCCGCCGAAGCGAAACACTATGCGCAATCGTTCTCCCACTCCCCCTGCCAGGGTTCCCCCGCGGACCGGGCCGGCTACGCGGTGATGCGCGATGGCGCCGAGTCGGTGCGGCTGGCGCTGGTGGCGCTGGCCTCCAGCCTGGAGAGCCTGCCGGGACGCAAGTCGGTGTTCTGGATCACCGAGGGGTTCCCGCCCGACATGCTGCAGAACACCTATCTCTGCGCCTGTGCCAATGAGTGGAAGGCGGCCTTCGACCAGCTCAACGACGCCAACGTCGCCGTCAGCACGCTCGACTCGAACGGCATCGCTGGTCCGCCACGGCTGTGGGGGCCCGGCGGGGTGCTCGTCATGCAGCAGGTCTCGGCCACCACCGGCGGACAGACGTATTACCAGGATGCGGATCTGTCGGCGGCCCTCAGCCGCGGCATCGACAGCACCCGCAACAGCTACACGCTCGGCTTCTACGTGCCAACGCTGGACGGCACCTATCACACGCTCAAGGTCGCGGTCGACCGTCCCGGCGTGACGCTGACCTACCGCCGCGGCTACTACGACGAGGATGACTCCCAACGTGCGGCGGCCAACAAGACATCCGATCTCAGCGCCGCCCTGTTGAACCCGGCGGGCGAGACCGGCGTCGGCATCACCGCTTGGGTCAAGCCCCAGCCCGCCGGGCGCGCGCTGGATGGGCTCGAAGTAATTATCAACCTCGATCCCTCCACCCTCACCGTCCAGGGCGACAACCATGGCGGTTGGCTGGGCCAGGTGGACGAGCTCTTCGTCGAGCGCAACGCCGCTGGCCTCGAGTTGGGCCGGGAGTCCGACAGCAAGAGCTTCCAGATGACCGCCAGGGAACGCAGCCAGGTCGAGCGCGATGGCCTCAACCTCCAGCGCACGCTGCGCCTGGCGCCCGGCGTGACCCAGATCGAGGTCGTGATCCGCGATCATGACAGCGGCCGCATCGGCTCGCTCGCGGTGCCGCTCGGGGCACCGTCTCCCGCCGTCAAATAAACCGCCCTCAGCGCCGATAACCGGCGCCGGCGGATCCAGGCGTGCTAAGTTGGCGCATGCGTAACGGGTTGCGTATCGCCGCGATTATCGCCGCCATCCCCATGGCGGCGTTGGCGCAGCGGGGCGGACGCATGGGCGGGCAGATGCCCGGCCTCGGTCCGGCTTACACGCCGCAGCAGCCCCTACCCAGCGGACCCGTGATTCAGCTTCGTGCCGCCACCCGCGTCGTCGAGATCGAGGTCAGCGCCCAAGGCGGCAACGGCCAACCCGCCGATAACCTCAAACAAGCCGATTTTACCGTCTTCGACAACGGCCATCCGCGCCCGTTCACTATCTTCAGCTTCAACCCTAGCAGTGCGTCCGCGCTCACATCCGTGGCGCCGCGCGCGGGTTCGGTCGCACCTCCGGGGACGTTTTCCAACCTGGGCGCGGCGCCCGCGATGGAAACGCAACACTCGGCCATTTTCCTGATCGACGCCTTCAACGGCTGGTTCGAGAACTTCGCCAAGGCGCGCTCGGCCGTGGTGGAGGCGATGGATCAGGTTCCGGGCGACGAACGCATCGCGCTGTATGTGATTTCCCGCTACCAGGGCCTGCTGCTGTTGCAGGATTACACCACCAACCGTGCCCAACTACGACAGGCGATCACCAAGTACATTCCGGCCGGAACCTGCCCGGCTGCGGCGAACCAGGAGCCCGCCAGCGACGGCGTAAAGTTCGAGGCTGACATGGGTCCGCCGCCACCGGCCGCCGCCGACGATTCCGAGGCCAATAACGGCGCCAAGGCGCGCGCGTACGCGGACGCGTCGAAGGTTTCGCCCTGCGTCGCCGGGGCGAAGTCGGTTATCGACGCCGCCGACGCGGCCCGCTTATCTCTGAGCGCGCTCGCCGCCAGCCTGCAAAGCCTGCCTGGCCGCAAGTCGGTTTTCTGGATCACGCAGGGTTTTCCCCCGGCCTTGATGCAAGACAGCCCGACCTATGGTGGCCACAAGGACCCGTGGGACAAAACCCTGGCCCAACTTAACGACGCCAACGTGGCCGTCAACACGCTCGACTCGAACGGCCTCGACGGACCGCCGCGGCTATGGGGCCCCGGCGGCGTGCTTTCCCAGCAGCAGGTGGCCACGGCCACCGGCGGTCAATCCTTTTACAACAACAGCGACCTCGGCGCCGTGCTCGCCCGGAGCGTCAACGACGCGCGCAGCAGCTACACGCTCGGCTTTTATCT
Organism: Terriglobales bacterium; assembly: GCA_025451775.1. GTDB lineage: Bacteria > Acidobacteriota > Terriglobia > Terriglobales > SCQP01 > SCQP01. The sequence goes on along the minus strand of JANWJU010000008.1, from coordinate 5,324 downwards.
CGACAAGCTCGATCGCAAGTACCACTCGCTCAAGGTCGTCGTCGACCGTCCCGGCGTGACGCTCACCTACCGCCAGGGCTACTACGCTGAGGATGACGCCCAGCGCGCGGCCAGCCAAAAAAAGGCCGATCTCCGCACCGCCCTGCTGAACCCCGCCGGCCAAACCGGCGTCGGATTGACTGTCTGGATCCAACCCGCCGGCACGGCGTTGGATTTAACGGTCAACCTCGATCCCTACTCCCTCACCGTCCGCGCCGGCAACGGCGGCTGGCTGGGCCAGGTGGATGAACTTTTCGTCGAGCGCAACGCCGATGGCCGCGAGCTGGGCCGCGAAACCGACACCAAGCGTTTCCAAATGACCGCCCGCGGCCGCACCCAGGTCGCCCGCGATGGCCTCAACCTCAAGCGCTCGCTGCGCCTGGCGCCCGGCGCCACCGCACTCGAGATCGTCATCCGCGACCACGACAGCGGCCGGATCGGCTCGATTAATGTGCCGGTACCGCCTGCACCAGCTTCCGTAACTCCGGCAAGAAAGTGAACCGCACCAGCGTCTGCGGTTTCTCGGCGGCGCTGATGAGATCAAGCTGCTGCTGTTGCCAACCCGCCGGTGCGTCCGTGCCCTGCTGAATAAAATCCGCCGCCTGCTCGCCCGCCTGGGCCAGCGCCGGCAGTTGCTCGGCGCGCGGGCGCGCCAGCGCCAGTAGGGGCGAGGCGTCCATCTGCCGTTCGACCTCGGGCACCGCCGCCGTCCATTGCTGGAAACGCGCCTTCAGCGCCGCCGCGCCCGCCGCCGTGGGTGCGGCGATGAACGCTTGAATGGCCGCATCGAGCTCGCGGCGCGCGGCCGGATCCGGGCGCACGGCGTCGCCCAAGCGGTCAAACGGCGTGAACGGGGTGGCGTGCTGCTGCCGCTGCCGCTGGCCCAGATTCAGCGGCGCCAGCACCGAGGCGAACACCTGCAAGGCGCCGATATCGCTTGAGCCGGCGAGTTGCCGCAACGCCGCCGCCTCGTGCGTGCGATGGGTCAGTCCCAACGCTTCCAAACGTGTCGATTCGACCGTCAGCCGCCGGTACATATCGTTGACATCGGTCACGCTCGCCGGTGACCAGAACCGCTCGGCAATGGCCGCCGAGCGCGGCCACATGCGCGAATCGATGGTTCCCGCATCGACCAGCTCACCCCACATGCAGACTTCCCCGCCCAGCACCAGCTTCTGCTCGGCAGGCGGCATGCTGGTGCCGGCTGGGATGGGGTCGGCCAGATACATGGTCCCGGCGGTCTCCATATGGTCGAGATAATAGGGCGCAGCCAAGATACCCTGATAGCCCAAGGCGGCGCCCTGGGCCAGCGACTTCACCCCGCGCCAGGATTCGACGACGACGTTTTTGGGCAGCGCGGGGTTGAGCACCTCGTCCCAGCCGACCATCTTTTTGCCGTGTTTGGCCAGGATGGGCGCCAGCCGCTGGTTGAAATACGTTTGCAACTCCGCCGTGGTGGCGAAGTGATGGGCGCGCATGAAAGCCGCGATACGCGGGTTGGCGCGCCACTCCTTGCCGTTGCTCTCATCCCCGCCGATGTGCATGTAGGGGTCGGGGAAGATCGCCGCCATCTCGCCGATAAACTTGTCGATGAATTGATAGGTGCTGTCGCGGGTGGGATCGAGCGTGCCGTCGCGCACGCCAAACGCGGGCGAGATTGCAAACGGCCCCGGCGCGCTCCCCAGCTCCGGATACCCCACCAGCCAACTGGTCGAGTGGGCGGGCATATCGAACTCCGGCACCACGCGAATGCCCCGCGCCCGCGCATACGCCACCACCTCCCGCGCCTGCGCCTGGGTATAGAACTGCCCGTTCGAACCCATGCCCGTCAATTTCGGGAACACCTTGCTCTCAATGCGGAATCCTTGATCCTCGGTCAGGTGCCAGTGGAAAACGTTGAGCTTGACCGCCGCCATGCCATCCAGCGTGCGCAGGATTACCGCTACCGGCTCGAAGTGCCGGCCGCTGTCGATCATCAGACCCCGCCACCGGAACCGGGGCGCATCCTCGATGTGCACCGCCGGCAGGAAATAACCATCGCCCCCGGTTTGGATGAGCTGCGTGAGCGTCGTCAGCCCGCGCATGGCGCCCACCACCGTCCTCGAGGTCAGCGTGGCGCCCTGCGGCGTCACCTCTAAATCGTAGGATTCATCCTCGCCGATCGACTGCACCGCCTCGCCCGCGCCCGCGACGGTAATGGTCAGCGTGGCGGGCGTGGCGGCCGGAGCGGGCGCCAGCGTCAGGCCGGCCTGCATCGACAGGCGGCGCAACGCCCGCCGGATCGCCCCCTCCAGCCGCGGACTGTCGAAGCGCGCCACCTGCACCGAAAATGCGTTGGTGAGCGGTAGCGTGCCGCGCGCGGCGGTGACGTGCGCCGGCTCCGGCATGAGGGTGTTGACCAAGCCCGGAGTCTGCGCCGAAAGCGCGCTCCAACCGCACACCAGAACGATTGCCGCAAGGTATCTCATGCTGCCCCCCAGAGACACCTTACCCGATTCCTACCGCCTGCGGACCGGATATTGGCTCGCCACTTTTCGCTGGGTCGCTCCCCTCGATCTCGCCCCCCGCCCAGCGCCAGCGAAAAGTGGCCAGCCACAGTCACCCGTTAGCGATCGAGGGCGGCGTAGCAATCGGCGAGTGCAGTAAACGCGGCCTTGGGCTCCCATGGCATGTCGGGGTAGCGTTGACCACGGCGCCTGTCATCGAGCACTTTAACCAGCCCGAAGCTTGCCATGTCGAAATCTACGTGCGAGCCGGTTCGGTTCGCCAAGTCGTAACGCGCGAATGTATACACGAACGCGCTGTCCACACCCTCGGTGCTAAAGACGTCCAGCAATTCGGTAATGTATTGCGCTTGCTCGTCCTCGTCACGCACGTATTCGCCTTTCAGCCGTACCGGTCGGGCGTTGGCGTCCCATTCGATGACATCGGATATTCCCCGACCCGCATTGTCGGCGGCACCCCGAAACGCGGCGCACCCGAATTCCGTAATCGCCACCGGCTTGCCCTGCGCTCGTCCCTGCGCGACAAATGCTCTGATGTCCTCGCGGAAGCGTCCGGCCACCGCTGCTACCCGATAGCCGGCGTCGGTCGAAATAATATCGAACGGACCCCAGTCAACCCCATCGAGCGGCACCGAGGCATAGCTCAGTTTTCCATGGAAACGCGCGCGGACGGCCTCCACGGCCTTGCCCAGTAACTCTTTCATGCGGGCACGAATTTCCGGAATCAGCGGGCGCAGCCGCTGCGGCTCGGCCAAAGCCGCGGCCCGATCTTCGAGAGTGTCCCCCGGTATGATGCCAGCAGTCATCAAGCTCAGCTCGGAGCCGGTGAGGAAGACGATTTCCGCCCCGCCTTGGCGCAGGCGCTCGGCGCGGTTAGCGCAGTCGGCGAGCAGTTCGAGCAGTTCGTCGCTGGTCAGGTTGTTCGTAAAAGGGCAGAACCACACTTCAAGACCCGCTTCGGCGGCGTATTGCGCGGCAATCTCGAGCCGGTCAGGGTACCCTCCCGTGATGCGCACCGCGTTGCAATGCAAATCATCATGTATGATCTGCATCTCCCGTTTCACCACTTGAGGGTCAAATGGTTCGCGTGTCGTAGTCCCTGCGCTGATGAAGCCGGTATCGTAGTTGATTCCTTTGAAATACATGGTTTCACACCTCGTTGATGTGTTTGGCGGCCTGCACCGCCGATACTGTTTGCTACTTGCCGGTTTTCACTTTGTCCTGCGGGAAACCCGCCGCAACCAGTTCGAATGCCTTGCGCAGGAGCGGCATGATCGAGCCAGTCGGGCCGTCCCGCAACCATCGATCCACAACAGTTCCAACAACAGCCGTCACCACGGCCGCCGCCACTTGCGGGTAGGGGTCTTTCACGCGCCGTGCGCCCACTCGCCCGGCGATAACCTCGGCCAACTCAACTTGCGCGGTTGCCGATGCCTTGAGAACCTCGCCGTGAATCGATGGTTCAGTGATAATGAAACGAGTCCGCTCCAACCAGCGGTCGGCGTCCAGCGCTTGGCCTTTCCGCGCCGGGCGTTCAAACTGCGCAGCAACAGAATTTGTGACTGCTGTCCACAGCGGCTCGCTCGCAGGACGAGTGCGTAATTCGTCGGCAACGCGCAGCATGCGCTCCAGGTGTCCGGCCGCAACCGCCTCTGCTCTCGTGGAAAAGTAGTTCCGAAAGGTCCGGGGGGAGACGTTCGCGACCGCAGCGATGTCGTCCACCGTCACATTGTCCCAACCCCGTTGAACGCACAGCCGAAGCGCGGCAAGGCTCAAGGCGGCCCGGGTCTCGCGTCGTTTCCGTTCCCTCAAGCCCGCAGTTATCTCGACGTTTGCGCCCATGCCCGATTGTCCCACAAAGTTGCCATGTTGGCAATTTTGCCATATTTGCAATATCGATGTCCGCACCGGGCACACAGGGGGCGATTGTCTGCCTGATGTTGGCGGCCCCGCCGAGCCAGGCCTTGTTCTGTTCGGTGAAGCGGCTGACCTTACCTTCCGTGATTTCGCCGGCGAGCAATTTGCATTGCTTCTCCAGGTGCTGGGTGGCGCTGTCCCGGGAGGTGGCCCGTGCGGTCTGCAGCACCTGTTCGGCCGCTCGTACCGATTCACTGGCGGCTAACCGTTCCCTGGTCAGGGGATAGCACCTGGTGCGAATCGCACCCCGTGTGGAAGCTTATGTGGAAGCCGGGGATACCGGAGGAGGACCGGCACCCGAAAACCCTTGAAAATATTGGTCGGGACGGCGAGATTTGAACTCGCGACCCCTTGCACCCCAAGCAAGTGCGCTACCGGGCTGCGCTACGTCCCGAAACCATCATTAAAACCATCGCTACGGTGGGTATCGACGGGGTGAAGCCAGTCTAACACGCGGGCTTGGCCAAGCGCTCGGCGATGGCGGCCAGCTCGTTGCGCACCTTGATCAGCAGCTCCCGCTCCCGGCCCGAGGCCAGCGGTAGCGCCGCCTGCGCGCGCACCCCGTCGTGCTCGGATTTCAGCTTCTTCCTGGCGCCCGCGATGGTGAAGCCCTGCTCGTGCAGCAGGCTCTTGAGGCGCAAGACCATCTCTACCTCGCGGCGCCGGTAGAGGCGCTGGCCGGTGGTGCTTTTGCCGGGCCGCAGCGCCGGGAACTCGGTCTCCCAGAACCGCAACACGTAAGGCTCGAGCTTGGCCAGCTTGGCCACCTCGCCAATGCGGAAGTACAGCTTGTCCGGTATGACGACCGACGGCATTATGGTCATGGTACTACTAGCCGGGCGGCGCGCGGTTCCTGGCGCCCCT
>JANWJU010000007.1 GCA_025451775.1 Terriglobales bacterium | reverse complement strand
TGGATCTCGCGGTTCGGGTACGCCGACCCGTTCTGCGAACTGGATTTGGTAATGGTCCCGAAACTGGCGCTGTTGATGTTGTTGCTGAATTGCGTGCTGGAGAGCCAGGGGGTGTTGAAGATGTTGAACCCCTCGGCCCGGAACTGAAAATGGAAGCGCTCGCTGATATCGAACGTCTTGGCCAGCGACATGTCGGCCACCACGGCGGGCTGGGTGGTGATCAGGTTGGTGCGCAGGCTCGACTCCATCAAGGGCGCGTAGATCGAGGAGGGAATGGAGAGGAAGTTGATGTTGCTCAGGGCGCAGTTGTAGGGATTGCCGTTGGCGGTGCTGTAGGGTTCGAGGCTGACCGCGCCCGAGGCCGATTCCACCCCGACGCAGGGCCGGACGCCCTGCACGACGTTGTTGGTGCCGTGCCAGCTGTTGGTGCCGGCGTACTGCGGCACCGGGAGGTTGGCGGCGAACTGGGTGCCGGCGCGGGGGAAGAACTCGATATTGCCGGGCAGGTTCCAGGGGTGGCCGGCGTTGTACTGGAGCACGGTGTTGTACTCCCATCCCCCCAGCGCCAGGTTGAGAAAATGGCCGGCGTGAGAGCCAAAACGCCGGCCAGTGCCGAAGGGTAGATCGTAGTCGCCGGCGACCTTGAGCACGTTGGGCAGATTGTAGGAGGCTGGCCCTTCCTCGAGGATGCCCTTCTGCACGTCGGTATAGGCCTCCCCGGCGTCGGTGTTCTGGTTGCCGCCCGCCTCGCCCGAAGGGAAGCCGCCGCGCTCCACCGAGTTGGAGTGAGTGTAGGCGACCGTCAGCGTGAGGGCGTTGCTGGCACGCATGGTGTAGGTCACCTGCAGGGAGTTGTACCAGGAGCGCCCCAGGTTGAGGCCGCTCTCGGTGCCGCCGGTGAATTCTGGATAAGGCAGCGAAAGCTGAGCCACGGTCGTGGTCGCGGTGCTGCCCAGCGTGCTGCCGGCGAACTCGGGCAGGTTGTAAAACGGGTTGGGAACGGAGGCGTTGCACACGGACGGATTGCCGCCCTCCAACGGATCGCATTGCTGGCGCAGCGCCAGCGGAATCACATTGTAGGAATTGTCGGTTTCGAGCTTGTAGCCGCGGTTGCCATCGTAGGAGACCTGAATGCGCGAGTCGCGGGTCAGCCCGTACTCGATGCCTGCCGAGGTCTCGAGCACCCAGCCGGGGCGGAAGCTTGGGTTGAAAAAGTCGACGGAGTTGCCCAGCGAGGTTTCCGGTCCCAGGGTTTTGCCGGTCGGCTGCGGCAGCCCAGATCCGCCCAAGATGGCAAAAGGATTCGAGAGCAGGTTTCCGGAACAGCCGGCCGCGGTGGACGCCGTACACGCCGCGCCGTAGGGCACACCGCCGACGGGGGCGCCGGTGGACAGGGCCGTGGTCGAGTAGGAGATGTTCTGGCTATAGCCCTGCGGCGGGTTCTGATACCAGTCGTTGGTCGGGTTCACCATGTACCGCGCCGCACCGGCGCGGAAAACCAGCTTGTGGGTGACTTGGTAGGCGAGGCCAAACCGCGGCTGGATGCCGGTCCAATCCGCCTTGCCGTCGGTGCCGCCGCTCGCGGGCACATAGTTGAGCCCGCCCATGATGGAGGGCAGGCCATTGGGGAAGGCGGCGTCGAAGCTGCTCTTCTGCGTCGGCGTAAACGCGGCGATGGCGGCCTGCACGTCGGCGTTGGCCGGGTTCACGGTGTTGGAAGCGAAGCCGTTGGTGAGCGCGTTGTGGCTTTCCGTCACGCCCGGGAAAAAGTCCCAGCGCAGGCCGAGGTTGAGGCTCAAGCGACTCGAGACGCGCCAGTCGTCCTGCGCGTAGAAGGCGAAGTACCGCGTCAGGTAGCTGGGGTTGAACAAGTTATTGGCCGAGAATGACGTTGGCAGCCCCAGCAGCAGCGAGGCCAACCCGTCGCCGCTGGTGGCGTTCGCGGTGCGGAAGTTCTGCTGCGTCCAGTTGTCGCCAAAGCTCAAATCGTAGGTGTTGCCCGCGTTGGCAAAGTTTTCGTTGATCCAGCGCAGATCCACGCCGTATTTGAGCGAGTGTGCGCCGTGGTCGTTGATGAGCTTCGCCGCCACCGCCCACGTCTTAGTCTCGTTGATGCTGAATGGATTGTGGCCCAGGGTTTGATAGTTGGTCACGCCATAGATGCCGAAAGCCTGGGCGTTGGGGATCTGCGACACCACGTTGTTGGCAAACCCCAGCACCGCCGGCGTCACGCTGGCGTCGGCCGGCGTGGCCACGGCTTCGATGTACTGCGCGTAGGAAAGGCTCATGTCGGCAATCATGGTCGGGCTCAGAATGCTGGTCCAATCACCTAAAGAAGCGAAGTTGGAGCGGATCAGCGGATTCTGCTCGTTGGCGCCCACGCCGGTGACCGGAATACTCATGTTGTGCTGGTGACGGTCGTTGCTGCCCACGCGCAGGAAGAGGTGGTTGTTGGGTCCGAAATCCTGGTCCAACCGGGACATGAAGTTATAAAAGTGATCCTCGCCGTTGCCCAGGAAGGGGTTGGCGCTGGCGGCCAACCCGTAATCCTGCGAACCATAGCGGGTGGCGTTGAGCGCGGTCACGCCGTTCTGATTGGGACTGGGGAAATATTTAGCGATGGCCAGAGCGATGGGGTTGACCATGTTGGACGGGATGCCCTGGATGGTGGGGCTGGTGGTGTTGCAGGAGAACGTCCCAGCGGGCACGCCGGCGGGCGTGGCTGGACAGGCGCCACCGTAAAAGGGGTTGGGAATGGTCAGCGGCGAGCGCGTGATGTTGCTGCCACTCACCACCGCTCCGGGAGTGGTCCCGTTGGCGGCGGTGGTGTAGGGGTTATAGATGGTCACCGGCGTGCCGCCATCGGTGGCGGGGTTGTTCAAGCCGCTGAAATCATAGACGCCCTCTTCGCCCGGCGCCAAACCCATTTCCTGCAGCGTGGGCATGCTCCACTCCTCCACCTGCGGGTTGTCCTGGTAGTAGTGCTCCCAGTCGAAAAAGAAAAACGTCTTGTTCTGGCCGTGGTCGATCCAGGGCACGTGCACCGGTCCGCCCAGCGAGCCGCCGTATTCGGTGAGGTGGTCGATGGAGGTGTTGGGGGTGCCGAAGTGGCTGCTGTTGGCGATCTCGGCCGGTGTCAGCGCGTCCATCGAGGTGCGGCGCAGGAAGTCGTAGACGTCGCCGTGGTACTGGGCGGTGCCGCTCTTGGTGGTGACGCTGACGATGCCGCCGGCGGTCTTGCCGAACTCGGCGTCGTAGGTCGAGGTCTGCACCTTGAACTCAGCGACGGAATCGACCGGAGGCACCATGGCCAGGTTGTTGCCGCCCGCCTGGGCGTTGTTGGGGGCGCCATCGAGCAGGAACTCGTTCATGTTTTGCAGCCCGCCGTTGATCGACCAGTTGGCGATGGCGCCGTTATCAAACGGACGCTGAAATTGCTGCGAACCGTTGTAGTTCACCCCTGGCGACAGTTGCGCCAGCATGAAGGGATTGCGGCCGTTCAGCGGCAACTGCGTCACCGCCGTGCCGCTGATGACTAAGCCCTGATTGGCGGTCTGCGTGTCCAGCACCGGCGCGGTAGCGGTGACCTCGACCGCTTGTGACTGCTCGCCCACCTGCATGGCGATATCAATCCCGGCCACCTGTCCGGTGTTGAGCACAATGTTTGGGCGTACGTATCTTTTAAACCCCGTGGCTTCGGCGCTCACCGTGTACGTGCCCGGCTGCAGCAAAGGGACGGTGTAGTCGCCGGTGGCCGAGACCTGCGTGCTCACACCCACTTGCGTGCCCTGGTTCAACACCGTCACCTTGGCGCCCGGAACCACCGCGCCGGAAGCATCGGTGATCCGTCCTTTGATCGTGGCGCGGAACCCTTGCGCGCTCAGACCCGTTCCCAACAGCAACGTGCCCAGCAGCAGCACCCCAGCCCATTGCAGTAAAAAGCCTGGACGGCATAGCATATTTGCCTCCGCATGCTCACTTACCCGCGCAAGTTAATCGATTAACAAAACGCTGTCAAGAGTTAATTGTGTTAACGACGCGCTTGCATTGCCGGGCCACTAGCGGTTAAGCTGTCGCTTCCATGGGGGGACAGTTTGGCCATCGGCATTAAAGACGTGGCGGCGCGGGCAGGGGTTTCCACTGCCACCGTCTCGCATGTACTCAATGGCAACCGGCCCACGCGCCCCACCACGCGGCAGCGCGTGTTGCAGGCGGCGAACGCGCTCGGCTATGCGCAAAACCAAGCGGCGCGCAATTTGGCGGTCGGGCGCAGTTCCTTGTTCGGTTTGGTCATCAGCGATATCCGCAACCCGTTTTTCCCCGAGATCAGCGCCGCCTTTCAGGACCAGGCGCTGCTGCACGACATGGACGCGGTGGTGCTCAACACCAACTACGACGACCATCGCATGCTGAACTCGGTGAAGCGGCTCATCGGCCTGCAGGTGGCGGGCGTGGCCGTGCTCACCAGCGAAATCGATCCCGCCGTCACGGCTTTGCTGGAGGAGCGGGAGATCGCCGCCGTATATCTGGATTTGGGCAAGGTTGACCGGCTGGTGGCCAATATCAGCATCGACTACGAACACGGCATCGCCGAAGCGCTGGAGTATCTGGGCCAGCTCGGCCACCGGCGCATCGCCTATATTGGCGGACCGCCGCATCTGCTCTCGGCGCGGCGGCGCAAGCAGGCGTTTCTGGATTCCATGCGCGCCACCGGGCTGGAAGCGGGCCACGCCATCGACGCCGATTTTGGCGTGAAGGGCGGCTACTTCGCCTGTTCGAAGCTGCTGGCGGCTTCAACCGAGAGCGTGCCGACGGCGATTGTGGCCGCCAACGACCTCACCGCCATCGGCGTCCTGCACCGCGCCCACGACGGCAACCTGCGCGTGCCCGAAGACCTGTCGGTGATTGGCTTTGATGACATCCTGATGGCCGAGTTCACGCAGCCGGCGCTGACCACGGTCGCGGTGCCACGCAGCGAAATCGGGCGCACGGCGTTTCAGGCGCTGTGGAGCATGCTGGGGGAGCCGGGCGGCGAGCCGGGCGCGGCGGGACGCGAATTCCGCCTGGGAACGCGGCTCATCAAGCGGCAATCGGCTTTGCCGCCCCGCACCCCGCCCGAGGAACGTGACGCAAGCGATCAATCGTAACAGAGCATAAAGGAGATGGATATGCGGTTCAAAATGCTGATGCGGGTGGGCGCCGTCGCCGTACCCCTGATGGTGGGAACAATGATGTGGGCACCCGTGCTCGCAGCCCAGTCAGGCTCGACTTCCCTGGCCGGAACCTTGCCCGGCACCTGGCAGGGCGAGCAAACCCTACAGCGCGGCGGTCAGGCCACCACCCTGCAATCCACCTACGTGTTCAAGTCCGAAGGTGGCGCCATCACCGGCGTCGCCGTCACCACCCGCAGCCGGAGCGAGATCGTTAACGGCCAGGTGGACGGCGACCAGGTCACCTTTGGCCTGCGCGATCCCTTCTCCAACAGCGCCGCCGCGCAGCCCTATCGCGGCACCTACGCCAACGGCACGCTCACCATTGCGCGCGTGGTCGATCCTAACGCCGCGGCACGCCGCGGCGCGGGTCCCAACACCGCGGGCCGTGGGCGCGGACGCGGCGCCTTCGTCATGCCGCCGCTGGAGCTGCACAAGGTCTCTGCCGACACCGTCTACCACCTGCCGGCGGATTTGGCGCATGCGCCCCTGCCGCCGGTGCGGCCGCTGGCGCCCAATGGCCTGGCGCTGACCCCGCCCATGGGCTGGAATAGTTGGAATCACTTCAAAGCCAAGGTGGACGACCACGCCATCCGCCAGACCGCCGACCTGCTCGTCTCCACCGGCATGCGCGACGCCGGCTACATCTACGTCAATATCGACGATACCTGGGAGGGTACGCGCGACGCGCAGGGCAACATCCAGTCCAACTCGAAGTTCCCCGACATGAAGGCGCTCGCCGACTACGTGCACTCCAAAGGGTTGAAGCTGGGCATCTACTCCTCCCCCGGTCCCAAAACCTGTGCGGGTTATGAGGGCAGCTACCAGCACGAAGCGCAGGACGCCCGCACCTACGCCGCCTGGGGCATCGATTACCTCAAGTACGACTGGTGCAGCGCGCGCAGCGTCTATGGGCCCGACGAAATGGAAGCGGCGTACGAAAAGATGGCGCTGGCGCTGCGCGCCACTGGGCGTCCCATCGTGTTCAGCCTCTGCCAGTACGGCGATCTCGATGTCTGGAACTGGGGCGCTGAAATCGGCGGCAATCTCTGGCGCACCACCGGTGACATCCAAGACAACTATGCCTCCATGTCGCGCAATGGCTTCAGCCAGAGCGCGCACGCGCCCTACGCCGGCCCCGGCCACTGGAACGATCCCGACATGCTGGAGATTGGCAACGGCGGCATGACCGGCGACGAATACCGCACCCACATGAGCCTGTGGTCGATTCTGGCGGCGCCGCTGCTGGCAGGTAACGATCTCAGCCAGATGACGCCCGCCGACCTGGCCATTCTGACGAACCGCGAGGTCATCGCGGTCGATCAGGACAAACTCGGCAAGCAGGGCGCTCGCGTGTCGCAAAACGGCGACCTCGAGGTCTGGACCAAGCCGCTCGCGGGCGGCGCCCTCGCCGTGGGGCTGTTCAACCGCGGTCCGCAGGCGGCGTCGATGACGGTACAATGGAGCGGCTTGGGACTGAAATCCAACCCCAAGGTGCGCGATCTGTGGGCTCACCGGAACGTCCATGCACCGGGCAGCTACACCGTCCAGGTGCCCTCGCATGGCGTGGTCATGCTCCGGGCCGAGTAGCCTATGTCCCTGAACAAACCGGTGTCGGAGACGGCCGCCGTGGACGCGGAGGCAGAGGGGATGGCGCGGGCGTTTGCGCAGCGTTTTGGACGCCCGCCGGCCCGCTTCTACCGCGCGCCTGGGCGCGTCAACGTGATCGGGGAGCACACCGATTACAACCAGGGCTGGGTGATGCCGGCGGCCATCGATCTGGCGGTGCGGATCGCCATCGCGCCCCGCTCCGACCGCCGCCTGCGCCTCGCCTCGGCGCAGTTCGAGGCGATCGCCAGCTTCGATTTTGACGGCGGCCCCGTCCCTGATTCCGACGGCGGCGTTGCCGCCGTCCCCCGTTGGGCCCGCTCGCTGGCGGGCGTGGCCCGCTTACTGGAAGCCGGGCAGGGGCCGCTACGCGGCGCCGATGTCTTCATCGACAGCCAGATCCCGGTGGGCGCCGGCCTCAGCTCCTCGGCCGCGCTCGATGTGGGCTTTGGATACGCGCTCGCGGCGGTCAACGGGATCACCGTGGACCCGACCGCGCTCGCGCTGTTGTGCCAGCGCGCCAGCCACGAATTCGGTGGCACCCGCTGCGGCATCATGGACTTCTACATCGCCTGCCATGGCCGCGCTGGGCAGGTGGTGGAGCTGGATACGCGCACGCTCGACGCCCGCTGGTGGCCCTGGCCTGGGCAGCTCAGCCTGGTGGCCTGCGACACCGGCCGATCTCACGACAACGCCACCAGCGGCTACAACCAACGGCGGGCGGAGTGCGAAGCGGCGGTGGTGCGGCTGCAGCAGTGGCTGCCGCAGCTGCGCGCCTTGCGCGACCTGAACGCCGCCGATCTCGACCGCTACGCCCCGCAGCTCGATCCCACGCTCGCTGCCCGCTGCCGTCATGTGGTCAGCGAGAACGCCCGCGTGGCGGCGGCGGCGGCGGCGCTCGCCGCCGGTGATTTCGTGCGCCTGGGCGAGCTGGTGGACGCCTCGCACCGCAGCCTGCGGGACGATTACCAGGTGAGCTGCCGGGAATTGGATCTGATGGTCGAGATCTGCCGCCGCCAGCCCGGCGTCTATGGCGCCCGCATGATGGGCGGCGGCTTCGGCGGCTGCGCCTTGGCGCTGGCCGCGCCCGCCGCCGTGCCCGAGCTGCGGCGCCGGGTGATGCGCGAGTATCCGCACGCCACCGCCCTGGTGCCGGAGGTGTGGGCCTGCACGCCGGCCGCGGGGGTCGGCGCATGGGCCATCGGGGAGTCCGCCACGCAGGACGGCGTTGATGCCGGAACGACGCTATAACCCGCTGCTCGATGAGTGGGTCCTGGTCTCCCCCCAGCGCACCCAGCGCCCCTGGCAGGGGCAAGTCGAGGCCACGGAGGCGGCGCCGGAGCAGGCTCCATACGACCCGGCTTGCTATCTCTGCCCCGGCAACGTCCGCTCCGGCGGCGCCCGCAATCCCAGCTACTCCGGCACGTTCATCTTCGACAACGATTTCCCCGCCCTCACCCCCGACCCCCACCCCTCCCTTCCAGTGCGCCCGCCGCTGCTGCGCGCCGAGCCGGAGCGCGGCGTCTGCCGCGTCCTGTGTTACTCGCCCCGGCACGATCTGACCCTCCCCTTTCTGGGCCGGGCGGCGGTGGCCGCCGTCATCGACGCCTGGGCGGCGCAGTATCAGGAGCTGGGAGCCCGGCCCGAAATCCAGGCGGTGCAAATCTTCGAGAACCGAGGTGCGCTCATGGGGGCCAGCAACCCCCACCCCCACGGCCAAATTTGGGCCAGCTCGCATCTCCCCAACCACTCCGCGCGCGAACTGGCCGCGCTCACCGCCCACCGCCAGCAGCACGGTTCCTGCCTGCTGTGCGATTACGGCGCGACCGAACTGGACGCCGCGCGCGGCGAGCGCGTGGTCTGCGTCAACGACGACTTCCTGGTGGTCGTCCCCTTCTGGGCGGTGTGGCCGTTTGAAACCCTGCTCCTCAGCCGCCGGCATTTGGACTCGCTGGCTGCGCTCGCCCCCGCCCAGCGCCAGAACCTGGCCGACATCCTCATCCGCCTCAACCTGGGTTATGACCAGCTGTTCCTGACCCCCTTCCCGCACTCCTGGGGCTGGCACCTTCCACCCACCGACGGCGCCCAGCACCCCGAGTGCCACCTGCACGCCCATTTTCTGCCGCCGCTATTACGTTCGGCCTCGGTACGGAAATTCATGGTAGGGTACGAGCTGTTGGCCACCCCGCAGCGCGATCTGACGCCGGAACAGGCGGCGGAACGGCTGCGCGCGTGTACACCACCCGGTTGATTGGCAGCCTGATTCTTTGATAGGGAGGCCCTCGTGGCAGAAGCACATCGCAGTCACTTCTCGATCTGGTTTTACATCGGCGCGCTGCTCACCCTCTATGGGGCGCTGATCCTGGGCTCGGGCCTGTGGCAGATCGACCATCCCGCGCCGGGGCTGGCGCTGCAGAATCTGCACGCCGGCGTCTGGTGGGGCGGATTTCTGCTCGTCTCCGGGCTCATCTATCTGGCCGTGTTCCGCCCGCGCCACAATTAGCCGCCGCAATCTGAAATCCCATCCGCCCCGAGCGGCGAAAGGACTCCCGCGATGACGATGACCCTGGCTATGGCCCTGCCCGCCCGTCTGATCAACCTGAACCCAGTGGATTGGGTGATCATCGGCACTTATTTTCTAGCCACGCTGGGCTTGGGCTTCTATCTCAAGCGCTTCAGCGAGACCGGCGAGGACTTCTTCCTCGCCGGCCGCCAGATGACCGCCTGGGTCGCGGGCCTGAGCTTCCTGGCCGCCAATCTCAGCTCGCTGGAGCTGATGGGCTGGGCCGCGTCCAGCTACGAGTACGGCATCCTCGCCACCCACTGGTACTGGATCGGCGCCGTCCCCGCCATGTTGTTTCTGGGCGTGGTGATGATGCCGTTCTACTACATCTCCAAGACCCACTCCGTGCCCGGCTACCTGCAACTGCGCTACGGCGAGCCCACGCGCATGCTCTCGGCCATATGTTTCGCCTTCATGACGGTGCTGGTGAGCGGCGTGAACATGTACGCCATGGCGCTGGTGCTGAAGATCATGCTGGGGTGGAATATCAGCTTCAGCATCTGGATCTCGGCCTTCACGGTGGCCATCTACGTGGGCCTCGGTGGCCTGCGCTCGGCCATCTTCAACGAAGTGCTGCAGTTCATGCTGATCTGGGCGGGGGCGATCGTGATCTCCATCCTCGGGCTGATTGACGTGGGGGGATGGAGCGGCTTGGTCGCCCGCATCCACGCCGAGTTCCCGGGCCAGGATTACACCCACCTGTGGAGCGGGCTGGGCAGCTTCACCGCCAACCCCATGGGCGTGCACTGGACCGGCATCGTGTTCGGGTTGGGCCTCATCACGTCGTTCGGCTACTGGACTACCGACTTTCTGGTGGTGCAGCGCGTCCTGGCGGCCAAGGACCTGCGCTCGGCACAGATGGCGCCGATTATCGCCGCGGGCTTCAAGTTCTGTGTGCCCTTCATCGTGATCCTGCCCGGTCTGTTGGGCCTGGCGGTGCTGCCATACCACTTGGTGGGGCAGACGCAGGCGGCCGCCACCGGCGCCTTCAGCTACAACGAGGTGCTGCCGCTGATGCTGGCCCGTTACTGCGGCCCGGGGTTACTCGGCCTGGGTATTACCGCCCTGATCGCCGGCTTCATGTCGGGCATGGCGGGTAACGTCAGCGCCTTTGCCACGGTATGGACCTATGACTTGCACCGCCCCATGATCGAGCGCCGCGCCGTCCGCCGCGGGCTGCTCCGCCCGGCCGCGGCCGCGGCGGCCGAGGTGGCCGGCACCGGCGACATCGTGGGCATTTCGGGCGTCGTGCCCGAACCGCTGCGCTCGGATAAGCACTACGTGCGCATGGGCCGCGCCTCCATCCTGGTCGGGGTGCTGATCAGCATCGGCACCGCCTACTTCGTCATGCAGTTCGCCTCCATCATGGACTACGTGCAGGCGCTGTTCAGCTTCTTCATCGCGCCCCTGTTCGGCACCGTGATCCTGGGCATGCTGTGGAAGCGCACGACCGGCGCCGGCGGCTTCTGGGGTCTGCTCTCCGGCACCTGCACCTCGGTGGGCATGTGGCTGGCCATCAAGGTCAATCCGGGAGCGCTCGCCTACGTGGCCCTATCCAGTCACGCCAAGGCCATGGCCGCCAACCTGTATCAGGCGCTGTGGAGCGGCATCGTATGCGTGCTGGTGACCGTCGTGGTCAGCCTCGCCACCGCCCCCCGCCCGGAAGCCGAGCTGAACGGCCTGGTCTACGGCTGCACCCTGCTGCCCGACGACGGCGAGATGGCCCTCTACCAGCGCCCCTGGTTCTGGGCGGCGATCGTATTCACGGTCCTGTTTATCGGCAACCTGATCCTCTGGTAAGGAGGACTCTACTCCGCCCCAGCGCCTGCCCCGGGATCGAGGAGCCGGCCTCCTGTCCGGGAATGATGTTTCGTATACTCGATTATTCGAATATACTGAGTGGATGACCGACGCGCTGCGGCGATTCAAGAGCGAGATTTTTCAGGGACTCGCGCATCCCACGCGGATTGCGATTGTCGAGGCATTGCGCGATGGCGAATTGTCGGCCGGCAGCCTGATTGAAAAGCTTGACATCGAGCAGGCCAACGCCTCCCAGCACCTGGCGGTGCTGCGCTCCAAGCAGATCGTTGTCAGCCGGAAGGCGGGGAATCAGGTTTTTTATTCGATCCGCGACCAGGCGTTGATCGAGGTCCTCGATATCCTGCGCCGGTATTTTTATTCCCAGCTCAGCACCTCGGTCGACATGATGAAGGAGATGGCCAGGCAGGGGCCGAAACCCCGCATCCGCATGCGATGAGGACGGCCCTTACGCTGGAAGACACGGGCTCCGCCACCAGCCATTCGGAGCCATGCCGGCTGACAAAGCTGCGCCACGCGCTGGACCATGCGGCGCACCTGCTGCCCAGGCAGGGCCCAATCGGCGTATTCATCCATCACAATACGTTGCACGCGTTCGAGCACCTGCCCTTCGAGAAAGCCGTGGTCGAGGCATCCCATTGGTTTGGCGCCGAGCCCTATATGGCGGAAGCTGCCTACCGCGCCGCACTGGCCCGCGGTCGTGTCCAGATGGAGGACATCGACGCGGTGCTCGATCGCGAGCCGAACCTGGCCGTGATTCCCGGGCTCAGCCGGCATGCGCTTCGCAGAGCCATGATGTCGCCGGGTGTCAGGGAATTTGACGCCGCCACGACCCTCTGGCGGACCGAACAAGGCGACCTGGCGGGAGACTTCGAGCGATCGGAGCTTCGCACGTTGTTTGACGTATGTCTTGCGCGCACCGCCGCTGAGGAGGAAGAGCCGCGCGCGCCCCGTCCCGTGGACGAAATCATTCATCCGTGGCTGATCCGGGTGTGCTCAGCGTTTCTCGACCAAGGCATGACCTATTGGCCCATGCCACATCGAAAGAATGGCTTTTATGAGTGCACGCGGGAGCTGTTGGCCCTTCGCGGCGGCCTCTTCCCGCTCTACCTCACCGGCTTGGACGAAGAGTTCAGGCGGCAATCGTCCCTTGCACTCTCAGCGGCCGGCGCGGTGCTGGACTATCTCGACGCTGGAGACTTCGCTGAGGCCGAGTGGGACGACGTCGTTCGGACCGAACTTCTGGCCCTGCCCGGCTGGGCGGGCTTGATGCGGAGCATCGAACAGGACCCCAGCCTCGCGCCCCGCGCTGCATTTCCGTGTTCGCTGATGGACTTTCTGGCGGTGCGGCTGACGATGGCACGCGTGGCCGTGCGCGCCGGTGCGGCCGCGACGGCGCCACAGGAGAATCCGCTCAAGACGGCGGAGAAGCGCCGCCTGAGCCGCGCCGCCCGCATCTACGACGCGGCGCGCGTGGCGCCGCTGTCCGCCGAAGACCTTGCGCGCCTGTCGGCCGGCGACTTTGCCGCGTTGGTGAGGGAGGTGAAAGCTTGCAATGGAGTGGAGCGCCGCCGCCTTTTTCATCTGGCCTACGAACGGCGGCACGAACGCGATTTTCTGCATGGTCTCGCGAGCCATCGGCGGCACAGCGGAATTTACAAACCCGGCGCGAGACCCGCCGCGCAGATATTCTTCTGCATCGATGAGCGCGAGGAATCCATGCGGCGCGCCCTCGAGGAACTCGACCCGGAAGTGGAGACCTTCAGTACCGCCGGTTACTTCGAGGTGGCGATCGACTATAAGGGAATCGACGATGCCCACGGGGCCGCTTTCTGTCCCATCGTGCTGAAGCCGCGGCACGCCATACGGGAACAGCCCCACGCCGAAGACCACGAGCTGCTGGAAATGCGCCGGATGCGACGGCGCTTCCTGGGTTTGTTGATGCGGCATTCGTTCGATTCGCCGCGGACCCTGTTGCGCGGCTGGCTCTCGACCGCCGCATTGGGATTGCTGTCGGCGATTCCCCTTGCCGGCCATCTCCTGGCGCCGCGGGGGTACGCGCGCCTGCGCAAGGCGTTGAACAAGGCGTTCCTGCCCGAGCCCCGTACGGAGCTGGCGTTGATGCGCGACACCCAGCAGTCGCAGGAGGCCATGGCGGGGTTGCTGATCGGGTTTGCGGTGCAGGAAAAGACGGAGAGGGTGGCGAACGTTCTTCGTCCGGCCGGACTGACGCAAGGCTTCGCCCGCCTCGTGATCTTGCTCGGCCACGGGTCCACCAGCCTGAATAACCCCCACGAATCGGCTCACGATTGCGGCGCCTGTGGCGGCCGCCGCGGCGGCCCCAACGCCCGCTTGTTTGCCGCCATGGCGAATCGGACCGAAGTGCGGCATCGCCTGCGCCAGCGCGGTATCGACATACCGGACGATACCTGGTTCATTGGCGGTTATCACGACACCTGCAGTGACGAAGTGGAGCTGTACGATCTCGACGCGCTTCCCGCCACCCACCACCCCGACCTGAAACGCATGCGGGAGTCACTCGACAAGGCGCGCGCGGATAACGCCCGCGAGCGGGCGCGCCGCTTCGAATCCTGCCCGCACCACGCCTCGCCCGGCCAGGCGCTGCGCCACGTCGAAGAACGCAGCGAACATCTGGCGGAACCGCGGCCCGAATACGGGCATTGCACCAATGCGGTGTGCATCGTGGGGCGCCGCGGCCTCACTCGCGGACTGTTTCTTGACCGCCGGGCGTTCTTGACCTCCTACGACGCCGCGCAAGACCCCCACAACGAAAACCTCGAGGCCGTGCTCGCCTCCGGGGTTCCGGTCTGCGCGGGCATTAGC
>JANWJU010000006.1 GCA_025451775.1 Terriglobales bacterium | reverse complement strand
GAGAGGGCGCAGCGGCTCCGGCCACCGTTTGTACGCGCTGGCCGACCTGGAGCGACTGGAGCAGATCATCGCGCTCAAATACCTGGGTTTCTCGTTGCGCC
This sequence comes from Terriglobales bacterium, assembly GCA_025451775.1. Lineage (GTDB taxonomy): Bacteria > Acidobacteriota > Terriglobia > Terriglobales > SCQP01 > SCQP01. The sequence continues at coordinate 5,165 of JANWJU010000006.1, read as the reverse complement.
AGATCGGTCAGTTACTAGGAGCGCGGGCGCCACGGTTGGATGTGGCGCTGGGAATTCAGCGTGAGTTGTTGCGGGAGAAGCAGGGGCAAATCGAGCGCGCTTTGCAGGCGATTGAGCGGGCCATTCAGGCGCCGGGGACCGAAGGTGTTCGAGTCGTTATTGCGAGCTTGACTAAGCCGGGCCAAGACCTGAAGCGATGGACGGAAAAGTATTATTCGGCTGGCGCCAAAACGAAGATACAGGCGCGGAGACCGCGGTTTACACCCGCGATGCAGGTTGAGGTCAGCGCGCGGTGGGCGGAATTGACCGCGGAGGTGGAGCGCCAGCTCACGGCCGACCCGGCGTCGAGCGTGGCGCAGCGATTGCTGCGACGATGGACGGCGCTGGTCGAAGAGTTCACCCAGGGAGACGGGGAGATTCAGGCGGGATTGCAGCGGGCGTGGGCCGACCGGGCGAACTGGCCCAAGGACATGCGGCAGAAAACAGCGGGTTTTCGTCCGGAGGTCATGGCATTTATCGCCCGGGCGCGCGCGGCGGCGGGTCGAGCGTAGGTCCGGCTATTCGGAACCGGCGAGAACGCGCTGGGCGAGGTAGTTGACAACCCGCGCCTGATCGCGAACGGTGGCCAGGAAGGCGGCCTGTAGAACCTGTTGGCGGGATTGGGCGAGGAGGTCGTGGATGCTCTGGCGGACCTGGGCATCGGTGAGCGGGCGCACGCCGGCGGGCTCGATCGCCAACAGTTTGAGCAGGTACTCGCCGTTGGGGGTGTCAACCGGCGGGGAAATTTGGCCGGGGCGCAGGGCGAGGATCGCATCGCGCAATGGCGCGGGCGTTTGGTTCATGAGCACTGATTGGGGAATCAGTCCCAGGTCGCCGCCGCTGGCGGCGGTAGCTGGATCCTCGGAGTACTGCTGGGCGAGAGAGGCGAAGTCAGCGTTGGCGGCCAGCCGGCGGCGGAGCATGGCGATTTTCTGGCGGGCGGCGGCGGGGGTTGCGGCCTTGTCCTGGGCTAAATTGGTGACCGAGCCCGGTCGTGGCGTGGTGACAATGGCGAGGACATGGTACTGCGGCTCGGGCAGATGGAAGCTGGCCTGGTTGGCCTGGTAGAAGTCGGCGATCTGCTGGTCAGTGACCTCGATTTTGGCGCCCACCTCGCGCTGCATTAATTGATTCAGCAGCAGTGTATCGGTTGCTTGTTGGCGCAGGCTTTGTTCGTCGAGCGGCGCGGTGGAGGCGGCGGCGCTGCCGCGGTCAACGTCCATGGCGCGCGTCACCTGGGCGGGGTCCACCGAGATGCCGAGGTGGGCGGCGTATTGCAACAGAATGTGGCGGTCAATCAGTTGGCCAAGCAGCGAGAGTTGCAGCTGCAGCCGCTGTTCGTGCGAGAGCGGCGCGGCGGCGCCGGCGGTTTGCTGGTTATAAAGCCGGTCGAGTTCGGGCTGTTCGATGGGCTGCCCATTGACGGTGGCCACGACGTCGGCGGCGGGCGCCGGGCGCAGCCAGCGGCAGGCGGAGAAGGAGCCCGCGGTCAGAAGGGCCGCGAGCGGCAGAATCAGAAGGCGCGGGCGGGCGCTGGGCACCGGACCATTGTAAGGCAGGTGTCGGGCACGGTGTGAGCCAGTTGGGGTGCCGGTTTGATGTATCATTGTCAATACGCTTCCCGTTCGAGGGTCGCAGTGTGATATAGGTAGCGACATGCGCATCAGCAAAAACGACATTGAATCCCTGGCCCAGTTCCGTTACGCCTTGCGGCAGTTCCTTCGCTTCAGCGAGCGCGCGGCGCGCCAGTCCGGAGTCTCGCCGCAGCAGCACCAGTTGCTGATGACGATCAAGGGAATGCACGGCCGCAACTGGGCGAACGTCGCCGAAATCGCCGAGCGGCTGCAGGTAAGCCACCACGCGGCGGTGGCGCTGGTCACACGGGCGCAGAACTTGAAGCTGGTGAAGCGGACCCAGGGCACCGAGGACCGGCGCACGGTGGAAGTATCGCTCACCCCGGCGGGCGAAGCGCTGATCGGCGAACTGGCGGAGATGCACCACCAGGAGATCGGCCGTTTGGCCGGCATTTTGCTCTAGCAGTTGCAGGTGATCGCGGCTTCGGCCAAGCCCAAGAGCGGCAAGTCGTAACCCTAGGCTGATAAAATCAACTGGTGACCCCTATAGCCGAGCCGGCGCGCCGTCCGGGCCCGCGATTTGCCGCGATTGAAGACGCGATTGCCGCGGTGCGCGCAGGGCGAATGGTGGTCGTGGTTGACGACGAGGACCGGGAGAACGAGGGCGATCTGACCATGGCGGCGGAGCTGGTCACGCCGCAGGCGATCAACTTTATGGCCCGGCACGGGCGCGGACTGATTTGCGCGGCCATGACGGCGGAGCGGCTGCAGGCGCTGCGCATTCCGCTGATGACCCAGGACAACACTTCGAACTTCGGAACCGCTTTTTGCGAGTCGGTGGATGCGCGCGTGGGCGTGACCACCGGTATCTCGGCGGCGGACCGGGCGCTGACCATTCAGGCGCTGGTTGCGGCGGGCACCGGGCCCGGGGATTTGGCGCGGCCGGGGCATGTATTTCCGCTGCAGGCGCGCGCGGGCGGCGTGCTAATGCGGGCGGGCCAGACCGAGGCGGCGGTGGATTTGGCGCGCCTCGCCGGATTGCGCCCGGCGGGAGTCATCTGCGAAATCATGAACGACGACGGCACCATGGCGCGGGTGCCGGAACTGGCGGCTTTTTGCGAACAGTATGATTTGGCGATGATCACGGTGGCGGAGTTGATTCGGTACCGGCTGGCGCACGAACGTTATGTGGAGCGCGAGGCGGAGGTTGAGCATGCCACCGTGCACGGACGCGTGCGGCTGCTGCGGTACCGCAACACGCTGGACGGAGAACAGCACACCGCCTGGGTGCTGGGGACGATTGACCTGTCCAAGCCGGTGCTGGCGCGGGTACAGAATCACTGCCTGGCGGCGACGCTGGGTTCGCTCGACTGCGAATGCGGACGCAACCTCGAGGCCGCGCGGCGACAAATCGCGGCCGCGGGCGCTGGCGTGATTGTTTATCTGCATCCCGCGAGCCGGGAGGCGGCGCTGGTCTGCCAACCCTCACATGAGGCAGGCTCGCCGGTGCTGCGGCAGATCGGGGTGGGCGCGCAAATACTGACCGACCTGGGGATTCGGGAACTGCGGCTGCTGACCAATCACCCGCGGCGTGTGGCGGGGCTGGACGGATTTGGACTGAACGTGGCGGAGCAGGTGCCTCTGACCGGGGATGCAGTGAGCGGGCGGTGACGGCCGCCTCCACAGCAAGCGAGGTGAATGTCTCGCTGTCCGAAGGCGTTGACATCCTGTGGCAGGACGGACATCGCAGCCACCTGAACGTTCGCTCACTGCGCCAGGCGTGCCCTTGCGCGACCTGTAACGATCTGCATGGCACCGGGGAAAGCCTGCTGAAGCAGCCGAGCGCGCCCAGCACGGCGCTGCCCATGTTCAAGCCTACCGGGGCGACGCTGCTCGCGGTCGAACCGGTGGGCCGGTACGCCCTGCGATTCACCTTTAGCGATGGCCACAACACCGGCATCTACACCTGGGAGCACTTGCGGCGGCTGTGCAGCTGCGCGGAGTGCGCGGCACCGAAACCAAAGCGCGATTAGCCCCACTGCAGTTTGGCGGAGAGGCTTTCGTAAAAGCTACGCGGGGCGAGCGAGACCAGTTCCAACTCGAGCTGGCTGGTGCGGCAGACGACGCGATCGGCGATGGCCAGCGCCACGCCGCGCTGGCCATCAATCGTTAGGTAGGCGGATTCGGCGGCGCCGGTCAGCGTGATCTCGACCACCGACGCGGCGCTGATCACCAGAGGGCGATGGCGCAACGAATGCGGGCAAATGGGCGTGACCAGCAAGGCGGCGAGATTGGGATGCGCAACCGGTCCGCCGGCGCTGAACGAGTACGCGGTGGAGCCGGTCGGGGTGGCGACGATGATGCCGTCGGCGCGATAGTTGCCGGCCGGCGCTTGATCAATTGCCAGGGCGAGGCGCACGACGCGGGCGAGCGATCCCTTGGCGACGACGATTTCGTTGAGCGCCTGGAAGCTCTCGACTTCCCTGTCCTGGCGCAGGAGCTGGGCCTGGAGCAGGCGGCGGCGCTGGCGCACGCCTCCGCCGGCGAGGATGGCGGTGAGTGAGCCGTACAGATCGTCGAGCGCGGTTTCCGTGAGAAAACCGAGAGTGCCGAGATGGACGGCGAGCACCGGAGTATGACTGCGCGCCAGGCGCTCGGCGACATGGAGCATGGTGCCGTCGCCGCCAAGTACGATCGCGAGTTTAGGCGCGAGAGCGGCGGCGGCGCGCTCGTCGGGGTCGAGCAGCGCGCGATGCCCTCGGGCGGTGAGCCAGGCGTCGAGTAACGGCCAAAGATCGGGTATGGCGGGATGATTGGGTTTGGCGTACACCGCCACGCCGAGGTGGGACATGGCCTTTATTCTACCGAACCGCGTGCAGCAGGAATTCCTGATTGCCTTTGGCGCCGAGTACGGGGCAGTCAATGGCGGCAACCTGGCCCAGTCCGGCGGCGGTGAGCGCGTCGGCGACGTGACTGAGCGCCGCGGCGCGAACCTGGGGGTCGCGCACGATGCCGCCCTTGCCGACGCCCGAGCGTCCAGCTTCAAACTGCGGCTTGACCAGGATCACCACGTCGGCGGCGGGAGCGAGCAGGGGCAGAAGCGCGGGCAGCAGCAGGGTGACGGAAATGAACGATACATCAACCACCAGCACGTCGATTGCTTCTCCGATGTCTTCGCGGGATAGAAAGCGGGCGTTGGTCTGTTCGCTAAGGCGCACGCGAGTGTCGGTGCGCAGACGCCACACCATTTGATTGGTGCCGGAATCAATGGCGTGCACCCGAAGCGCGCCCCGCTGCAGGAGGCAATCGGTGAAGCCGCCGGTGGAACTACCGATGTCGAGCGCCACCCGGTCGGCAACGTTGACTTTAAAGTGGTCGAGCGCGGCGGCCAGTGTGTCGCCGGCGCGGCGGGCAAAGGCGGCGCTGGAAGCCAGTGAACTGAGCTCGCAATCGGCGGCTACGGCGTGGCCGGGATTGGTCGCTTTCTGGCAATCCACCAGGATGGCGCCGGCGAGGACGAGCGCCTGGGCGCGCTCGCGACTGGGGGCGAGG
>JANWJU010000005.1 GCA_025451775.1 Terriglobales bacterium | reverse complement strand
CCGGAAACGGTGGGGGCGACGGCACAAGAGATGGCGGCGCGGCTGGAGCCGGGCGGATTGCTGATGGTGGAGAACCTCCGCTTTCAGCCCGGCGAGGAAGCCAACGACGCCGCCTTCGCCAAGCAGCTCTCCGAGTTGGGCGAAGTATATGTGAACGACGCCTTCGGCGCCGATCACCGGGCGCATGCCTCGACCGTGGGCGTGACCAAGTTCTTCACCCAGGCCGCCGCCGGCTTCCTGTTGGAAAAGGAGTTGGATTACTTGGGCCGCGTGTTGGTGGCCAAGGATCATCCCTTCGTGGTTATCCTGGGCGGCGCCAAGATTTCCGACAAGCTGCCGCTCATCGCCCACTTGGCCAAGCAAGCCGACCGCCTGCTCATCGGCGGCGGCATGGCCTACACCTTTCTCAAGGCGCAAGGCCAGGGCATTGGCGACTCGCTGGTCCAGGCGGATTTTCTGGATGCGGCCAAGAAGCTGCTGGCGGAGTCGCGTCCAGGGCAGTTTGTGTTGCCTGTGGATCACGTCCTGGAACGCGGTGAGGTGGTGCGCGACATTCCGGCGGGAGGCAAGGCGATGGACATTGGGCCTGAGTCCCGTGCCATTTTTTCGGGCCATATCGCCACCGCCAAGATCCTGTTCTGGAACGGCCCCATGGGCGTGTTTGAAAAGCCGCCTCTTGATGCCGGGACGCTGGCCGTGGCCCGCGCCGTGGCCGAGTGCGCCGGGGTGACGGTGGCGGGCGGGGGCGACTCGGTCGCCGCCCTGCGCGCCGCTGGGGTTGAGAACAAGCTCAGCCACGTTTCCACCGGGGGTGGCGCTTCACTCGAATTCCTGTCCGGGGATGTCCTGCCGGGCGTGGCTGCACTGACGGACCGTTAATGCCAAAATCAACCCGCCGCAAGATCATGGCCGCCAACTGGAAGATGCACAAAACGGTGGCCGAAACCCGGGAGTTCTTCACCGCCCTGACGTTGCCGGCGGCGCGCGCCTGCGCCGTAGTGGTGGCGCCGCCGTATTTGGCCATCCCCGCCGCCGTCGAAGCGGCGCGCGGCCGCGACATCGCCATCGCCGGCCAGAACTTGTACTGGGAGTCCAAGGGCGCCTTTACCGGCGAAATCTCTGGCCCCATGCTGGCCGCGGCCGGCTGTGGCTACGTGATCATCGGGCACTCCGAGCGGCGGCAGTACTTCGGCGAAACCGACGCCACCGTCAACCGCCGCCTGGTGGCCGCGCTGGCCGCCAACCTCACCCCGATTGTGTGCGTGGGCGAAACCTTACCGGAGCGGGAAGCCGGGCAGGTGGAAGCGGTGCTGCGCCGCCAGTTCACCGGCGGGTTCGAGGGCCTGGACGCGACCGCGGCACAGCGTTGCGTGCTGGCCTATGAACCCGTCTGGGCGATCGGCACCGGCAAGGTGGCCACCCCCGAACAAGCGCAACAGGCGCAGGCGTTCCTACGTGCCTGCGTGCAGGAGCGGTTTGGCGCCGAGTTGGCCATGGGGATGAGCATCCTCTACGGCGGCAGCGTCAAGCCCGACAACGTTAAATCGCTCATGGCCCAGCCCGACGTCGATGGCGGTTTGGTCGGCGGCGCCAGCCTCGATCCGGTGGCCTTCGCCGCCCTCGTCGCTGGCTTCTAGGGTGCGATGGCGCAGGGCCGCCCGCGCGATGTTTTCGGCGCCGCCCGCGGTATACTAAATCCTCCAGCGGAAGTGGTGAAACTGGCAGACACACCATCTTGAGGGGGTGGCGCCGCAAGGCATGCGGGTTCGAGTCCCGCCTTCCGCACCAATTTTCGCTCCGTTCGAGGATGAGGACTGCCCGGTGCAATTTTTTACTACACTGCTGCACATTCTGGTTTGCCTGTTTCTGATCACGGTGATTCTGCTGCAGAGCGGCAAGGCCGGCGATATCGCCTCCGCCTTTGGCGGCATGGGCAGCCAGACCGCCTTCGGCCCGCGCGGCGCCCAGACAGCGCTGGGCAAGGCCACCATCGTGTGCGCGGTGCTGTTCATGCTGACCAGCATCACCCTGGCCATTATTTCGGCTGGTTCCCACCCCAACGCCAGTTCCATTCTCGGCGCTACGCCCGCCGCCCCCACCGCCCCGGCTAAACCGCCCGCCAAGTAAGCGCCTGGCCTTTCAGGCGATCGTCTGCGATGGCGCTGCGACAGATTACCTTTCCGGTCGGCCCGCTGGCGTGCAACTGTACCGTGCTGGGTGACGAGGCGGCCGGCTCGGCCCTCGTCATCGACCCTGGGGCCGGGATATCCCACATCATCGCGATCCTCGATGAACACGGCTGGAAGCTGGCCGCGATCATCGTTACCCACGCCCACATCGACCACATTGGCGGCGCGGCGGAACTGAAGCGCCGCACCGGCGCCCCGGTCTGGCTCAATCCACGCGACCGGCGGCTGTACACCACGCTGGAGTGGCAGGCCTCCTGGATCGGCATACCCGCGCCCGAGTCCACCCCCATCGATGCCGATCTCAACGCCACCGGCGGTTTTGAATGGGGTGCGCACCGCCTTGAGGTTCTAGAAACGCCGGGCCACACTGAAGGCAGCGTCTGCCTTTACCTTCCGCAGGAGAACAAGCTCTTCGCCGGCGACACGCTGTTCGCCGGTTCGGTGGGTCGCACTGACCTGCCCGGCGGCGACTGGGATGCGTTGCAAGCTTCCTTGCGCGGCTGTCTGCTGACGTTGCCCGACGCCACCATCGTCATCCCCGGCCACGGCCCGGAAACCACCATCGGCCAGGAACGCCACTTCAACCCCTACCTGAAGTAAATCCGTAGAGGCGCAACCCGGCGAATCCCAACCGGGTGAAGTCCTGGTCGAGCGTGAATAGCTCCGCTCCGTGCGCCAGCGCGAGGGTGGCGATCACGGCCTCGACGGTGCCAATGGTGACGCCCCGCCGGCGCGCCTCCCGGGCCAGCGCGGCGGCGGCAACATAGGTTTCGAAATCCCCGGAATTGATCCTCGCGCAGAGGAAAAAAAGCCTCGTCACCGGCTCGGCGTCACGCCGCAAGCCTTGCAGTACCTCGAGCACGATCAACCCGGTGATGGCCACCGGCGCCCCGGCGGAAATGAGGCGCTCCAACTCGAGGCCGGCGGGGCTAGGCTGGGAGTTGAAAAAATCGATCCAGACCGAACTGTCGACCAGAATCAAACGCGGTTCCGGCGCATGGCTTTCAGATCACCTTCCCAAATGCCGCTGCCGCGGTAGCGCAGAATCTCTTTGAATTGCTCCCGTTCCACCAGCAGCTCGAGCGCACGCTCCACGGTCTCGCGTTTGGAGCGCGCCCCGGAAAGGCGTTGCGCTTGCGCCATCAGCCGGTCGTCGATTTCGATATTGGTCCTCATGTGTATAGCGTACTTCGCCCATTTGTCGCGTCACCGCGTCCGCGAGTTCGCGGAGTTGTCCGGCCCCCATCTCGTTCACCTCCGGCAGCACCACGTCCACATCAAGGCCGTAGCCATCAACCGAGCGGTTGTCACCGTAGATATTCCACCTACCTTGCGCCATCCTGTAGGCCAGGCCGGTATGGGGCAGGACGGAATAGCGGGGCTGGATGAATTCGCCGTTGCCGAAGGTATTGGTTCCGGCCACGATGGTTTCCGGCAGGGAAGCCAACGCAACGGTCATCCATTCGCAGTCCGATGCACAGCCGGAATTCACCAACACTACAATGCGCAAATCGTCCGGCTTGGGGGTGAAGCGATGCTGGAGATAGGTCCAGCGGACGGGCGTGGTATCCACCGTGCGCGGGCAGCCGGGCGGATTCGGCTGATTCATGCGGTCCAACAGCCCCTGCAATGACCTTCTTTTTACAACCGGGAGGCGGCTGCCTTGGTCCGGGTAGCTCCAGTTCAAGGGACCGAAAAGGCAGGAAGAGGTAATCTGCGTTCCAATTTGGTGGAGGTTCACCATCCGGCTTTCGTCGATCCAGCCTTGCAGCACATCCCGGCCGTACGCCGAATCGCCGCCGCCGTTATCGCGCAGATCGACAATGAGGACGCGGTCGCCAGGCTGGTGGCGCGGCCAACTCGTTCGGGAAACACCCGCATAGTTTTCCGCGTCAAAGGTTGGAAGGCGCACATAGACGATGCCGTCACCAAGCCGCTCGATGCGCGGCCGGGGGGGGCGTAACGCGTCCCGCAGCAGTCTCACGATGCCGGAAGTGCCGCTGCTTTCGATTGGCTGGAGTGAAATCCAATCGCCGCCGCAGTGTACCGCTTGAGGGGTTCCGTAGGAACTGGGCATGGCAATGTAGTCGGCATCGGTGAAAGCGTTTGCGCGGCTCGTCCATAGCTTCGCCGCTCGTACCTGCTGCGCCGGATCGTTGACCGCAATGGGGAAGATCCGGCCGCCGGCGCGAATCTCAAGACAGGGAGCGCTGGCCGCGCCGGCCAGAACGGCGGTCTGGGAGCGGTCGATGGTGGAGGTGCGACGCAGTGGAATTTGCGTGTGGTTATCGCGCTGAAAGGCGATCAAGGCATCCATCGGCGCGAAGGCTTGGTTGAACGATATCTCCGCCGAACCTTGCGCGGCAAGCATCTTCCGCCAATTGGCGAACCATTGATTCCAGTTCCAACCCCGCGCCGCCGCAGTGTCCCAGCCCGCGTAGGCGCGCTCCATGACCGGTTGAAGCACATCGAGATCGGCGAACAGGAGATTGGCCCGAACGCGGGGTGGGCCGAGAAGCAGTTGGATCAGAGATGGCCCGGTGGACCAGTTGGAGGGCAGCAGCAGCGAATGGGACGTCCATGGCGGCGCGAAGGGATGTTCCGTCAAGAAGTGCCCATCGCCGACGATCAACCCCATCTGCCTCAGTTGCGCATCTTCCGCGCCGATTTGCGCCGCCCTGAGGGTCATGGGAGCTGGCGGCCGGCGATGGGCGATCACTTCGAACCGCGCCAAGACGAGCGCCAGGATCACCAGTACCAGAACAGCAACGAGCGCGGAACCAAAGCCAAGAATGCGCAGGAGCCGGCTCATAAGCGTCCGCCAGGGTTATTGATCCACGTCCACCAGCATGCTGTCGTACTCGTTGGCGATCACCCGCGTGGGAACGAACGGAAGTGGCACGTTGGCGGTGGTTTGGGGGCCGTGGACTTGGAGCATCACCCGCTCCACTTTTTTGCCGTGCCAGATGTAGATGGGCAGCAGGCCGACCCAGCCGGAGGGGTTCGCGACCGTCAGCAGCGCGTGGGCGCCCTGGCCGCCGGCATCGGGCGTGATCTTGCTCCGGAAAGTGATCTTGTCGATGCCGGTGCCGTAGACGTATTCGCGGAAAAACCAGTCGAGCGTGTGGTTGTGGTCCAGGTCCATGAATGGCCGCATGTGTTTCTCCGCGATCTTTTGGAAATCGGCGGTGGAGGCGTCGCGGTTGTTATAGGTCGAGGTGAAGTCCTTCATCATGGCGATGAAAGCGGCATCGGGGACCTTCTGGCCGTGGTCGATCATCATTTCGCGCAGCATCCAGAGCACGTAGCCGCCCTTGTCGTATTCGATGATGCGGAAGCCGCCGGCGTCCTGGGAGGAGCTGAGGCGCGCGCCCAGCCACAGCGGGCCGTCGCTCTCGATGGGGTGGCCCAGGTTGTTCTTGTTCTTGAGGTTGCGCTTCCAGCGTTCAAGTGAGGTGACGGCGGCGGATTCGCTGTTGGTCGTCTCTTGGAAGAGCACGCCGGAGAAGTTGGCGAACCCCTCCGACAGCCACTGGTCGTGGTAGGTGGCCCATCCGACCTTGTGGCCCCACCATTGGTGGGAGACTTCGTGGGCACGGAATTTGTCGCTGAGCTCATCCATCCACGCGCTCGATGCCCCCAGGAAATGCTGCTGGGTGGGATCGAGGAAGCTGAGGCTGCTGAGGTAGAGCAGTCCCGGCCAGCCTTGTCCGTAATCGCCGGGCACATCAGTGACGATCAGGCTGGAGTAGGGATAGGGCCCATAAAAGGCGGTCATGACCTGCAACGCCGCGCCCACCTGCGCCATGGCCTGCGGCGCCAGGCTGGTCAGGTTGATCACGCCGGTGGGAGGCGTGATGAGCGGGTCGCCGAGCTGCCCGATGAGGTTGTAGATCGCGATGTCGTCGTCGGGTTCCTTGTTAACCGCCACCTCCAGCTTGACCTGCCGGCCGTCGGAGAGCCGGACATTGCCAGTGGAGACTTTGAAGTCGCCGAAGGCGAAGCCGGCGAAGTCAATGGGCTGCGGCGTGCGCCAGTTGCTGACCTGTTGGTCGCCCTGATGCTGGGTTCCGTCGGGCTCGCCGGTGGCCACCAGGGTGTATTTATGGTCGAGGGTGAAGTGCAGATGAAAGTCGGTGCGCTGGATTACCGGCCCGAAGTCATTGGTCGGGTACCATCCGAACGATTGTGCAAAAAAGTTGCCGGCGCCCACCTTGGTCACCACGTTTTTGCCGTGGTAGAGGATGGTGAAGCGGGCGCTGGCGCCGGCGGCAAGCGGCTGCGGCAGGCGCAGGTAGAGCCAGTCGCCGATGTACTGTGGCCCGGGCGTGCGGCCGGGATCGCGCGGCTGCAGGAATTCGACTGGAGCGGGGGTGGCGCCGCCGACAGCAGCGCTCGCCTCACTCACCCGCAGGTTGGAGTCGAGCTGCACCAGGATGCCGCGCATGGCCGCGCGCGCGGTGACGGTAAAGCTGGTTTGGCTCTGGATATCGAGGTTATGGGGGATCGTGAGCTGGATGTCGTAATCGGTGAGTTGATAAGGTGGCGGCGCGGGATCGGGCTGGCCGGCCTCGCCGAAGTGGGTCCACTGGTCGTCGGTGACGTTGTCGTTATAGGCGGTGCTCTCGACCCAGCGGCTGATCATGACGGATTCGCCGTCGAGCGGGTCGTAGCGGGCCTCGACCCAGCCGTGGTTGTCGGTCTTCAAGTCGGCGTACAGCCAGCGGCTGGGAGCGCGGTCCAGCGCCAGCAGGGCGCGCGCCCCGCTGCCGAGCCCGTCCTGATCGATGGTATGGGCGCGGTCACTGGCAATGGCGGCGATGGCGGGGGCGACCGCGGCGGAACGGAAATGCGCGCCCGCCCCCAACGCCGCCTGCCATGCTGCCGCATCGCTGAAGTGAAATACGGCGGCGGTGAAGGTCTCGGCGATCGCCGCCTGGCCCGAGAACATCTTCATCTGGGCGCTTTCGATGGCGTTGGGCGCGGCCACCGTCAGCGTGCCCCGGCCGCTGAATACCGCCGTCATCTCCCGCCCCTCGACGGCGGCGCCCAGGGCCAAAGTACCCCGGGCAAAATTGAAATGCAGCGGCCCCCACTGCAGCGGCGTCGCTTCCATCACCGCTTGTTGCGTCAGCGTGGGTTGCAGCAGCGCCTGGTAATCCGCCGCGAGGGCGGCAGCCGGCGGTGGCTGTTGGGCGCTGGCAACGAGAGTGAGGATCGCGATGAGGAAAAGTCCGCGTTGGGCTAAGGATGCCACCCGCCAACTCTATCACCGGGGAACTAACGGGACGGCGCGAATCACGATCCAGGGAACCAAGGTGCCGCCGTTGTGCAGGGGCTGGAGGCGCGAGATTTGCGCCAACGCGTAGGCGCCGCCATAGCGCGCAACGAACACCGGCACCTGCGCGCGATCCAGGACGATATAGGCAGCCGCGGGTGCGGCATCCTGCCGCGGCCAAGTGGCCAACTCGCCCCCGAGATAAAACTGAGTGCCATAGAGGAGATCGCGCTTCAGGTTCCAGGCATAGAGCGGCACGCCCTGACAGCCGCCGGGCAGGGAAGCGCCGCATTGGGCTTGGAGCGCGCGCGCCAGCGGACGTCCGCTCAGTCCGGCATCGACGGCCGTGCTCAACGGCGGCCGGGTGAGCGCCCATGCGGTGGCGGCCATCACCGCGACCATGACCGTTACCACGACGGCGGGCCGGCGCCGCCACACGAGCCACAGCAGCACCGCTGCGGTCACCGCCGCTGGCACCCAGACCCCGGCCAGCGACAGCAGCGGTGTCAAGGGCGGGCGCAGGCCGCGGGCCGCCACCAGCCAGGGTGTGAGGCGCAGCGCCGCAGGAACCAGCGCCGTCAGCAGAGCGCTGATCGCCAACGGCCAGCGCGGCAGCCGCGGCCAGCGTTCAGCGGCGCAGACGGCCATCAGCGCGACCACCGCCGGAATCGCCGGCAGGATGTAGCTCGGGAGCTTCGAGCGGGAGAGTGAGAAAAAAATCAACGGCGCCAACCCCCAGCAGCCGAGGAATAGTTTCAGCGGTGCGTCCTCGCCCTGCCAAGCCCGGCGCCAACCGCGCCCGCGCACGCGCCGCACGGCGGCGGCCAGCGGCAACCCCAGCCAGCCCGTCCACGGAAACACCGCCAGCAGCAGCACCGGCACGTAAAACCAAAACGCCTGCGGGTGCTCATAGCGGTTGGTGGCAAAGCGTTCGAGGTTCTGCTGCCAGAAAAACGCCCGCAAAAATCCGGGGTTGCGCAGGCTCACGGCCACATACCAGGGCGCGGCCACGATCACAAAGAGCGCGATCGGGAGGGGCCGCAGGCTCGTCCACGCCCGCCGCCACTGGCCTTGGGTTGCCGCGAAGCCGAGCAGGATCAACCCGGCGAGCACGACCGCCACCGGACCCTTGGCCAGCGTGGCCAACGCCAGCAGCACCGCCGCCACCGCCAGCCAGCGCGGACGGTGCGACTGCCACCAGGCGTAGAGCGCCATCAGGCTCAGCGCCAGCGGCGCGGTGAGCGTCATGTCGGTGGTGGCGGCGCGTCCAAAGCTCAACCAGAACACGCTGCTGACGCTCATGAACGCCGCCAGGAGGCCGGCGCGCCGGCTATGCACGCGCCACAAAAACGCCGTGAGCGTCGCGCTCATCAGCACCGCCAGCAGCGCATTCGGCCGCCGCGCGGCGGCATCGGTGAGGTGCGTCAGGGCCTCGCTCGCCCCTGCCAACCAGTAATAGAGCACCGGCTTTTCCAGCCACGGCGTACCCCAGAGCTTGGGGGTGATGAGGTCATGGCGGCGCAGCATGCCCTGCGCGATGGCGGCGTAGCGGGGCTCGTCCGGACCCAGCACGCCAAAGCTCCCCAACCCGGCCAGCAGCAGCAGCCAGCTGCAGAGTCCCCAAGCGGCCCCTAGCGCCGCCAGACGCAGTGCGGCCCACGCCTTGGGCGCCGCGGAGAATGCCGAGGGAAGAGACGGCTTCAATAGAGCGCGGCCTCGCCCGCGGGCCGCGTCTTCCAGCGCCGGTGCACCCACAGCCACTGCTCGGGGTAACGGCGCACCCAGCGCTCGATCACGGCGGTATACGCAGCGGTATTGGCGGCGACGTCCCGCGCCTCGTCGCCGGTTTGGATCAGTTCCAAAGCTGGCTCGAAGTAGAGCACATAACGCTGCTCGGCCGCCTCCCAGACCGTGAAGCCGGGCACCACGCTGGCGCCGGTGCGCACGGCAATCTTGGCAGGGCCGGCGGCGGTGCAGGCGGGGCGGCCGAAAAACGGCACAAACACCCCCTGCGGCGGCGAGGAGTTCTGGTCCAGCAACACCCCCACGGTTTCGCCGGCCGCCATGGCGCGCAGCAGGCCGCGCGCGGAGTCGAATTTGTCGATCGGTTGATTGCCGTGCAGGCCACGATAGCGGTTGACCAAAGCATTGATGCGTCCATTGTCCAAGGGCCGGACGATGAACTTCATGGGGTAGCCCGCCAGGCTGTGGCCAAAACTGGACAGCTCCCACGCGCCCAGATGGGCGGTGAGCACCAGGACGCCACGTCCGCGATCGCGCGCGGCGAGGTAATGTTCCAGACCCACCGTCCGCATCAGCGCCGGCAGGGCGGCGGCGCGGTTGCGCGGAAACAGGCAAAATTCGGCCATTTGGCGGCCCAGATGGCCGTACAGCGCGCGCAGGATGCGCTCCCGCTCCGCCGGTTCCCGTTCGGGAAACGCCAACTCGAGGTTGCGCCGCCCCACACGGATCAGGCGCCGGTGGCCGTAGTAAAACCCCGTGGCGATGGCCGCGCCGACCTGCCGCGCCGCCGGGCGCGGCAGCGAGCTCATGGCCGCGAGCGCGGCCCGCACCGGTGCGTACTCGAGTTGCTCCCGCATGGGGTAATAAGAATACAATGACCGTATGCGCTCTTCAGGTGCCATCCTGGCCATTTGCCTGCCCGTTTGCCTGTTGGTCGGTGTGCTCGCCGGCGGTCTGAGCCTGGGCTTGCAGGCCCAGCAACCCGCGCACGCGGGCTCCCAGATGACCATGCCCATGAATATGGCCATGGGCGCGCCTGCCGCAGGGAAAATCCCGCCGTATCACAAGGCGTTGCCCAAGGGTCCGCTCCCGTCCACGCTCAACCCCCGCCAGTTCGCCGATCCCCGCGTGCAGGCGGCCTACGCCATGGCGGCCCAGGTCCGCGGCGTGCTGTACCAGCAGCCCTGCTACTGCGGCTGCGACACAGAAGTCGGCCACAAGAGCCTGCTCGATTGCTATGTTGGGGAGCACGCCTCCATTTGCGAGACCTGCATGATGGAGGGCGTGTTCGCCTACCGCGAGACCAAAGCCGGCAAGACGCCAACGCAGATTCGCGCCGAGATCGAACAAGGCAAATGGAAGTCAATTAATCTTAACGACCTGCTCGCGGCTAGGACTTATTAGGCGCGGGCGCCCGGCTTCTTCGCCCTGCTGAGACAGCGCGGGGCGAATTCGCCGCCCGCTTAGCCGCCGGTGCGTCGCGGGGGCCCCTCAGCCCCGCTCGTGCACCGGTGGCTGGGGCTCGTGCGTTCCCGGCCGCGCGGGCTGGATCGAGCAACTCCCGCAGTTGCGGTTCAGGCAACAGGTTTTGTTCCAAAGCAAGGTCCAGGACGGGGCGTCCGGTGTTCAGTGACTGTTGCACCAGCTTGGCGGTGCGGCTGTAGCCCAGCGCCGGCGTCAGCGCCGTGGCCAACGCCATGGTGGATTGCGCATAGGCGGCGCAGCGCTCAGGCCGGGCACGGATGCCGATGACGCAGTGTTTGGTGAAGGCGGCGATCGCCGCCGTGAATAGACGCCCCGAGCGCAGCGTCGCGTAGGCCATGGCCGGCATCATGACGTTGAGCTCGAGCTGCCCAGCTTGCACCGCCAACGCCGTGGCGGCGTCGTTGCCGACCACCTGGAACGCCACCATGGTCAGCATCTCTGGCATCACCGGGTTCACCTTCCCCGGCATGATCGACGAACCCGGCTGCAGGGCGGGCAGCTCGATCTCGCGCAGACCGGTCATGGGGCCGCTGGCCAACAGGCGCAGATCATTGCAGATGCGGATCAGCTCCAGCGCGAGATTCCGCAGCGCCGCCGAGGCCATGGCGATGGGAAACTGGCTCTGCATCGCGGCGCACAGATCGTGGGCTTGCCGCCAACGGTGGCCGGTGGCTTGGCGAAGATAGCGCAGCGCCCGTGGCGCCACGCGGGGATCGGTGTTGAGCCCCGTCCCGGCGGCGCTGCCGCCCAAGCCGAGTTCCAGCAGCACGTCGGCGGCGCGGGCGATCTCCGCCCTCGCCGCGCCCAGCGCCGTGGCGTAGGCGGCAAACTCCTGGCCCAGGCGCAGGGGCACTGCGTCTTGCAGGTGCGTCCGTCCGGCTTTGACAATGCGATCGAATTGTCGCCCCTTGGCGGCGAAAGCCCGCTGGCAGTGTTGGAGGACGGGCAGCAGGGCGTCCAGTTCCATCCGTAACGCCACGCGCAGCGCCGTGGGGAAGGTATCGTTGGTGGACTGGCCGCGGTTGACGTGATCGTTGGGGTGGACGAATTCGTAGTGGCCCCGCTGCCCCCCCAGCAGCTCATGGGCGCGGTTGGCGACGACCTCGTTCACGTTCATGTGCAAGGAAACCCCGGCGCCAGCCTGGAACACGTCGACGGGGAAGTGCTCGTCAAGCTGGTGTTCGGCCACCTCGCGCGCCGCCGCCGCAATGGCGCCTGCCACCTTCTCCGGCAGCAGGTCGAAGTCGCGGTTGGCTTGGGCCATGGCCCACTTCAGCCAACCATAGGCGGCGATCAGCGCCGGCGCGGCGCGCTCGCCGCTGATGGCATAGTTCTCCACCGCACGGGCGGTTTGGGCGCCGTAGAGTGCCCAGCGCGGCACCTGCCGATCCCCCAGCGAGTCGTGTTCGGTTCGGCTTGCCCCCCGCGGTCGGCTCACGCCCCGACTGTATCCCGCCAGCGCAATCCCTGCAACCGCATGCTAGAATCGGCCCAAGGATCGGAGCCGGAGATGCTGCAGCGCATTCGCATCCAAAATTTCAAGAGCCTGCACGACGTGGAGTTTACTCCCGGTCCCACCAATGTTTTCGTCGGGCCCAACGCCAGCGGTAAATCGAATGTTCTCGATGCGCTGAAATTCATTGCCGCGGCTTCGGCCACGAACTTGATTCAGGCGTTTAACGACCGGGGCGGATTCCAGGACGTGTTCTGGAAGGGCGCAGGGAGTCGCGCGGCCGTGGCCTTTGAACTCGATCTTTTATTGCCGCCGCGGGCCGGGGAACCAGATGCCTTTAGCTACCGGTTCGAAATCGAAATGAATCGCACGGGCGGGTTTTCCGTCGTCGACGAGACTTTGACCGCGCCGGGCTCGGCGAGCCCCCTTGTGGAGATCGTCGCCGGAAAGCTCATCGCTCGCCGCCTCGACGGTCAGGAAGTGTTTAGCACGTTCCCGGGGAACAAGCTCGCGCTGCTGGAAAGCAACGTTCCGGGCTGGGCCGGAACGCGCGTCCGGGATGCGTTGCGCGATTGGCGGTTTTACGACCTTGTGCCGCAGGCCATGAAGAAAATTCGGCCCTTGGCTGGAGCCCCGGTGCTGTGGGAAAACGGCGAGAATTTGACGGAATTTTTGCTGACCTTGAAGACCACTCATGCGGCTGAGTTCAGGCAGCTCGAGCGTGCGGTCCAGGATTGTTTCCCTTCTTTCGAGGAATTGATTCCATCTCCGACTCAGCTCGGGCAGGTGGTGCTGACCGCCCGCGAGAATGGATTAAACGCGCCGCTGAACATCTGGAACATGGCTAATGGTCAATTGGCGTTTATCGCACTGTTGGCATTAATTTGTGCGCCCCCGGAGATGGGTTCGTTGCTCACCTGCGTCGAGGAACCGGAGACGCATTTGCATCCCAAGCTGGTGCAGCAGTTGGTTGAGGTGCTGTTCAGCCGGCAAACGGCGCTGGCCGAGGGCGGGGGTGTTCATCTCAGTCAGCTTTTCATCACCACCCACTCTCCTTATCTGATCGACCGGGTGCCGCCAGAGGCGCTTTGGCTGGTTTCCAAGAACCAACATGGCGAGACTGCACTCAAGCGCGTGCCAGATGACGAATCCGTAAGGGAGTCGCTGCAAACCATTGGGCTGGGCGATTTGGTGTTTTCTGGCGCCCTCGGCAATCGCTGAGGAATGCCGAATTTGGGCCTCATCGTCGAGGGTGTCTACGATGAGGCAGTTCTGCCTGTCTTCATTCGCAAGTTGGTCCCGGACGCAATCATCGCAACGCGGGTCGCCAACGGACGGGTCCACCGCAAGATCGCAGGCCTGTTGCCAGGAATCCGTGGGAATGATCGCGTCTTGGTGGTCGCCGATGCCGACATTTGCGCCTCCGACCTGCGGCTGCCGCAGTGTGAAGGGAGGCTTGTGAACGCGTGTCGAGAGGTCGGCTGCGACCGACTGAAACCGGTGATGTTGGTACAGGAGATGGAGGTGCTGCTCCTTGCGGATGCGGATGCGATCAACGCCGTTTGCCACAATCGGCGCATCCTCACAGGTCGAGATCTGCCGCCACATCGCGGTAGCGCGGAGAGCATTCGTGATCCAAAGGAATTTCTCGAGCGGATCCTGGGAAGTTGGGGAATCCGGTATACGGCCAGAGTTGCAGGCGAAATCGCAGAGGCCGTAGACCTTGACATGCTTGGCAATTGGTGTCCCCGGAGTTTTGGATCGCTGCGCGCTGCCGCCACGGGTGGATTGAGGTAAAATCAGAAGGAAGGTGGAACACTCCAATGATTACACTCACCCCTAAAGCCGTCGAAAAGGTCAAGGAAATCATGGGCCAGCAGAACCCGGTGCCGGGCGGATTGCGCGTGGCCGTGGTTGGTGGTGGCTGCAGTGGTTTCAGCTACTCGATGCAGTTTGACAACGGCAGCGAGCAGGATAAGACCATTGCGCTCGATGATCTGAAGGTCTTCATCGACCCCATGAGCCTGATGTACCTGGAAGGCGTCGAGGTCGATTTCATGGAGACGCTGGAGGGTTCCGGCTTCAAGTTCAACAACCCCAACGTCAAGCACACCTGCGGCTGCGGTTCCTCGTTCCAGGTCTAGTTGGTGGACGCGGAGCCCGGCGCGGCTTTGCCGCGCCTCCCGCTTACTAATTCCAGCGTGCAGCCAACCGCTGCAGCGCATGGCGGGCGGGCGTGTAGCTGGGTTCGTGTTCGAGCGCCAGCCGGAACTGGTGCTGCGCGTCGACCAGGCGGTTTTGCCGTTCGTAGACGCGGCCCAGGTTGAAGCGCGCGAAGCACGGCGTGGTGTAGCGCCGCGCCTGGGCCGCTTTTTCCAACCACGGGATGGCCTCATCCCAGCGTCCGATCTCGATCAAGTACGCGCCAATATCGTTATAGGGGTTGCCAAACTCCGGATCGACGCTGATGGCCAGCTTGCACTCCTGGATGGCTTGCGCGTAATCGCCTTGGAACGAGTAAGCCCAGCCGCGGAACGTATACGCCTCGGCGGTGGGGAAGACTTCGATCGAACGCGAATAAAGCGCCACCGACTCCTCCAACTCGCCGCGCATCTGTGCCCGGTAGGCTTGGTGCAGAAGCTGCCACGCGTGTTGCCGCCGATCACATCGATCTCCAGGAGAAGGCATGGGCAACCAGTATTGGCCTCCCGCCGCCGTGCTGCCAAGCCGGGGAATCGCACCGGCTACGTATCAAAGTAGGCAATGGTGGGAGACGCTTGTAAACTGGGAGGGTGAAGCTCGCGCTCGCCCAGATCAACCCCACCGTGGGTGCCTTGCGCGCCAACTCCAGCAAAATTGCGGAGTTCGCCCAGCGCGCGCAGCAGCGTGGCGCCGAACTGGTCATCTTCCCCGAGATGGCGGTGTGCGGCTATCCCGCGCGCGACTTGGTCGAGAAGCCGGAGTTTGTGGCCGAGAGCCTGGCCTGGTTGCGGCGCGCTTCGCAGCAGGTGCCCGACATCACGCTGCTGTGCGGCTGTGCCACGCCGGCGGCGGTGTCCACCGGCAAGAGCGTGCACAATACGGCGTTGGTGGTACGCGCGGGCGAGGTGCTGTTCCAGCAATCGAAGGTGCTGCTGCCCACCTACGACGTCTTTGACGAGTCGCGCAACTTCGCCCCCGCCGAGCAGCAGCGGGTATGGCGCCGGCCGGGACCGGGGGGCGGACAACGCATCGCGGTTACCATCTGCGAGGACGCCTGGAACGATAAGAACTATTGGCCCAAGCGCGAGGCGCGGCTGCTGTACTCCCGCGATCCGGTGGAGGAGCAGCTCCGCGGCGGGGCCGATTTCCTGATCAACATCTCCGCCTCGCCCTATGCGGTGGGCAAGATCGCGCTGCGGCAGGAGATGCTGGGCGCCATCGCGCGCGAGTACCGCGTGCCGGTGGTGTTCGTGAACCAGGTGGGTGGCAACGACCAGCTCATTTTCGACGGTGGCTCCATGGTGCTGGGCGAGGATGGCACGCTGTGCGCCCGCGCCGCCTTCTTCGACGAGGATCTGCTGATCGTGGATACCGACGTTTGGCGCGGCGACGTGCGTCCCATGCCGGACGCCGGCGCCGGCGCCCCTGAAAACATTGCCGCCATGCATCAGGCGCTGGTGCTGGGCACGCGCGATTATGTGCGCAAATGCGGCTTGGCCAAGGTGGTGCTGGGGTTGAGCGGCGGCGTGGATTCGGCGGTAACGGCGGCGCTGGCGGTGGAAGCGCTGGGGGCGGAGAACGTGCAGGCTCTGTATTTGCCCGCCCGCTACTCCTCCTCGGCCAGCGCGCGGGACGCCATGCAGGTGGCGCGCAATTTGGGCATTCGCATCGAGACCCACGCCATCGAGCCGCTGTTTGAAGCCGCCTTGGCGGCGCTGCCGGGGATCGAGCGCTCGGATTTGGCCGTGCAGAATCTGCAGCCGCGGCTGCGCGCTTTGGTGCTTATGGCGCGCTCCAACCAGGAGGGCTCGCTGGTGCTCTCGACCGGCAACAAGAGCGAACTCGCCGTCGGCTACTGCACCCTCTACGGCGACATGGCCGGCGGCCTGGCGGTGATTGCCGACGTGCTCAAGACCCAGGTGTATGCGCTGGCGCGGTACCTCAATCGCCACCGCGAGATTATCCCGGAATCGGTGCTGGTGAAGGCGCCCACGGCGGAGCTGAAGTTCGACCAGCGCGACGAGGATGATCTGCCCCCGTATCCGGTGCTGGACGCCATCATCGAGCAGTACGTCGAGCGCTACCAGTCGCCGCTGGCGATCGCCGAAACTCTGGGGCTGGATGCGGGTCTGGTGCAGGCGATGGTCCGCCGCATCGACCAAAGCGAGTTTAAACGCCAGCAGGCGGCGCCGGGGCTCAAGGTCTCGCGCAAGGCGTTTGGCATGGGCCGCCGGCTGCCCATCGCCCAGCGGTACGAGCCGGTGCCGGTGGCGCCGCTGTCTGAAGTTGCCGATCCGATTCTGGAGACTCCATGAAACTTTCTCCCGTGAAGACCTTTTTTCTCCTGCTCGTGGCGGCTGCGCTGCTGGGTACGGTGTTCGCCTTCGCCGGACAATCCCGGGGCGCGGCATCCACTGCCACCGACGCCGCCCTGCGCGCCCGCGTGCATGCTTTTCTGGACCGCACCTTGGGCTGGCAGGGCTTGGACTCGATTACGGTCGGGTCCATCTCGGCTCCAGACGCGAGCGGCCTGCGCCGCGCCAAGGTGGTGCTCACCAAGGGGCAACAGCACGAGGATGCCATCTACCTGATCACCGCCGACGGCAACGAGATCATTGAGGGGCAGGCCAGCCCGCTGAGCGCCGATCCCTGGGCGGCGACGCGCGACAAGATTGACCTGCACGGCGCACCGGCGCTGGGGCCGGCCAGCGCGCCTGTCACCTTGGTCGAGTACAGCGACCTCGAGTGCCCCTACTGCAAGCAGGAATCCGGGCTGCTGGCGCAACTCATGCAGGCCGATCCGGGCAAGGTGCGGTTGGTGTTCAAGTTCTACCCGTTGACCACGATCCACCCCTGGTCGATGCCGGCGGCGATGGCCGGGGCGTGTGTGGCGGAGCAGGGCGATACTTCGTTCTGGGCCTTTGAAAAAGCCGTTTTCGACGCGCAGGATCAGATCACCCCGGCCAACGCCACCCAACGCCTGGCCGATATTGCCAGCGAATCGGGCATCGACACCAGCAAGTTCCAGGCCTGCCTCACCGCGCCGCAGACCCGGCGCACGATCGACGATTCCATCGCCAACGGCAATAAGGTGGGCGTGACCAGCACGCCGACCTTATTCATCGATGGCCGCATGGTTCCCGGCGTGGTGCAGGAAGCGGAGTTGAAAGCGTTGGTGGATCACGAGGCCGGTTTCGCCGTCCAATCGGCGGGTCGGCTGAGCCGGGACGCGCCCGCGGGCCAGCAGTGCGGCGGCTGTACGCCGCTGCCGCCGCTGCCGCAAGCGGCGCCGAAGACACGGGGGAAATAAATGCCCTCCGGCCGCGATGCCGACCCCCGGGGCTGGATTCGCCTGGTGGGCGAGTATACCGGCCTGGCACTGACGTTGCCGGCGTGCGGGCTGATTGGCTATGCCATCGGCGCGGCGCTCGACCAACACTTCCGCACCGGCCGGGTTTGGACACTGGTGTTTCTGTTCGTGGGCGCGGCCGCGGCCCTGGTCGAGATCGTGCGCGTGGCGAGCCGCAAATGAGACGCCCACCCCTCACGCCCGTGCCGGAAGCGGCGCGCGCCCAGCAAGCGGCGCCCGCCATCGCGGCCACCTCGGTGCGAGCGAGCGCGCGCGCCAGGGTTGGGGCTGGAGGGGTCCCCGGCGCTGGGGCGCGCGCCCAGCGGGCGGCGCCAGCCGGGCGCCCGCGCCCAATAAGATGAACCAAGAGACGCAGATGAGCTGGACCGCGGCTGGGTTGGGTGCGGCGGCGTGCTTGGTGGCGGGGTGGGCCGCTCCTCAACACTGGCGGGCGGCGGCCGGGCTGGGGGTGGGCGTGGGTCTGAGTCTGCTCAATTTTTCCTGGCTGAAGGCGGGCGCCCGCGCCTTGACGCGCACCGCCGCCGCCGGTCAGCCGGTGGGGGGTGGCGCGGGGCGGTTTTTGGCCCGGTTCTGGTTGCTGGCGGCGTGCCTTTATGCTATATTTATCAGTCACTTGGTACCGTTGGCGTGGGTAATGGCGGGCTTGTTTGCCGTCCCCGCCGCGGTCCTGGTGGAGAGTACCCGCATGCTGGCGGCGGATCTGCGCCGGTAAAACGTTTATGGGCGAGCAACTCTGGTTTACTCAGGTCCTGAACCATCTCCTCGCGGCGCCGGTCACGGCCGGGTTGCGCGCGCTCGGCTTTCATGTGGCCGCGCCCGCCGCGCCCATCTCCAACTACAACGCCATGGTGATTCTGGTGGCCTTAATGTTGGCGGTGTTCGCCACCTGGCTCGGACGCCGGCTCTCGGTCGAGCGGCCGCGCGCCTGGCAGCAGACGGTTGAGGTGAGTTGGCTGGGGCTGGAGGCGCACAGCGAGGACGTGATCGGCCATGGCGGCGGGCGGTTTATCAACTACCTGTTCACGCTCGCCCTTTTCATTCTGATCGGCAACCTCCTCGGCCTGATTCCCGGATTTGAGTCGCCCACCGGCAGCATCGCCGTGACGGTGGGCTTGGCGCTGACCGCGTTTGTGTACTATCACGTCCACGGGCTGCGTCATCACGGCACGGCGCGCTACGCCAAGACGTTCCTGGGACCGGTGAAAGCAATTTCGCCGCTCATGGTGGTGGTCGAAACCATCAGCCACTTCGCCCGCATTCTCTCCCTCAGCGTCCGGTTGTTTGCCAACATGTACGCGGGCGAACTCATCACGGCCATTTTCATCGCCCTCGTTCCGGTGGCGGGAGTGATCTTCATGGGCCTGCATGTTTTCGTGGCTCTGCTGCAGACCTACATTTTTGTTGTGCTCACCATGATTTACCTCTCCGGCGCGGTGATGGAAGAACATTAGCGCGGCGGGGCCCAGTTTGCCGGCCGTCCGGCAAAAGGCCTGTGCAGTGTGAGACCGTATCGCCCCAGCTTTACGGGAACCACCTCCTGCAGGCTATCTTCTACGGCAGTTCAAGGAGCGTTCATGCGTCTTAAGTTGATGTATTTGCTGTTCACCCTCAGCGCCTTGTGTTTGGCCTCGCCGCTGTTTGCGCAAGGCGGCGGCGCCACCGATTTCTCCACCCTGAAAATGGGCGGCATCGCCATGGGCATCGCCAGCGGGCTGTGCGGCATCGGGCAGGGGATGGCGACCAAGGGCGCCGCCGACGGCATTGCGCGCAATCCCGGCGCGGCCAACAACATTCGTACCGCCTTCATCATCGGCCTGGTGCTGATCGAATCGTTGGCGCTGTACACCTTCGTGATCGTGTTCTTGAAGCTGTAGTTTTGCGGCAGAGGCGGCGCGCGCCGCCTCTGCTCTGTTAGACTAAACTGTGTTTTCGGGCGCCTAGCTCAGTTGGTTAGAGCGCCGCCTTCACACGGCGGAGGTCATAGGTTCGAGTCCTATGGCGCCCACCACAGCTGGCCCGTTAACGGTGTCAATCCGGCCTGCCCGGCCATGTGCGGATAATGCGTTGCTGATCGAGGTCCAGGATTTACGGTTGCATCCGGTGCCGTTTGATCTCCGGCTGGCGCCAGAGACGGATGCGGCGGAGCTGACGGCGGTGCCCGAAGTCACGGGCACGCTGCACTTCCATGGCCAGGCCACGCTGGCAGGGGAAGGGCTGCAGTTGCGCGGCCATCTGCAGGGTGAAATCGCTCCGGCGTGTTCGCGCTGCCTGGAACCGATCGCCATGACCGTGGAGCGGGACTTGGATTTGTTGTACCAGCCGGAATCGGTGCTGGGCGAGAGCGCGGAGGTCGAAATCCACGCCCGCGACGCCGATGTGGGATTTTTTTCCGGGCCCGGCGTGGATGTGGCCGAAGTGGCGCGCGAGCAGATTCTGCTGGCGCTGCCCATGCAGCCGCTCTGCCGGCCCGATTGCCGCGGCTTGTGTACCCGCTGCGGCGCGAATTTAAACAAAGGCGCTTGTAGTTGCGCCCCGCAGGCCGACGAACGCTGGAACGCGCTGAAGTCGCTGCGCAAGCCCGCTCGCTAGGAGTTTTTGCCACCATGCCTAATCCCAAACGCCGCCATTCGCAGCAGCGCACCAGCACCCGCCGGGCGCACGATGGCCTGAAGGCGGGCTCGCTGAGCGAGTGCCCGAATTGCCACGAGCGCAAGCTCCCGCACCGCGCTTGCCCCCAATGCGGCCACTATAAGGACCGCGAAATCTTCGCCGCCAAGGAGCGCTGACCGGCTTCGGCCCGGCCACACTTCCATGGCGGCTGTCCCCCTGACCATCGCGCTTGATGCCATGGGCAGCGACCGCTCTCCGCAGCCGGAGATCGAGGGCGCGCTGGCGGCGGTGCGCGAGTACGGCGTGCGCGTGTTGTTGGTGGGTTTGGAAGCGCCCTTGCGGGCGGCGCTCGCCGCCTACTCCGGCGCCGACCGCGCCGGCCTCGAGGGCATTGAGATCGTTCCCGCCACCGAGGTCATCACCATGGAGGATAAGGCGGTGCGCGCGGTGCGCACCAAGCGCGATTCCTCGGTGCACGTCTGCGCGCGTCTGGTCAAATCCGGCCGTGCCGTGGGCTTGGTCTCGGCCGGCAACACCGGCGCCGTGATGGCCACCTCCAAGCTCATGCTGGGCAGCCTGGCGGGCGTGCAGCGCCCGGCGCTGGCCACCGTGGTGCCCACCGCCGGCGGACGCGCCGCCATCCTCATCGACGTCGGCGCCAACGTGGACTGCCGCCCCGACCACTTGGAGCAGTTCGCGGTCATGGGCGAGATCTACTACCGCGTCATCCTGGGCGGTGGCACAGCCCCGACGGCCACGGGGCCGCGCGTCGGTCTGCTGTCGATTGGGGAGGAAGAGATCAAGGGCAACGAACTGACGCGCGAGGCGTTTGCCTTGCTGCGCCGCCTGCCCATCAACTTCATCGGCAACGTCGAGGGGCGGGACCTCTACAACGGCGCGGTGGACGTGATCGTCTGCGACGGTTTTGTCGGCAACGTGGCGCTAAAGATCAGCGAAGGGTTGGTCGAAACCGTGCGCGCGCTGCTCAAGGACCTGCTCTCCGACTCGCTGGCCAGCCGTTTCGGTTACTGGCTGTCGCGCCACGCCTACGCGGAGTTCAAGAAGCGCCTCGATTACAGCGAATACGGCGGTGCGCCGCTGCTGGGAGTGCGCGGCGTGGTCATCATCTGCCACGGGCGTAGCAGCGCCAAGGCCATCAAAAACGCCATCCGTGTCGCCGCCGAATCGGCGGCGCAGCGCGTCAATCAACTCATCGAAACCCAAATCGGACTCATTCACACGGACACGCCGCCGGCCGAGCCGTCCGTGCCCAGGTCCACGGCATCCTGAATTCTTGCAATGCCTACAGTCGCCTTTCTCTTTCCTGGACAAGGTTCCCAGTACGCTGGCATGGGCCGGGACCTGAACGCCGCGTTTCCCGCCGCTGCCGCCGTCTTCGCCCAAGCCGACCAAGCGCTCGGCGAGCCGCTGTCGCAACTCTGTTTTGAAGGTCCGGAAGAGGCGCTGAAGCTGACCGCCAATACCCAGCCCGCCATTCTCACCGTCTCGGTGGCGGCGGCGCGCGTGCTGGCTGAGCACGGGATCACGCCCCATTACGTTGCAGGCCACAGCTTGGGCGAGTACTCCGCCCTGGTCGCCGCCGGCGGCATGGAGTTCAAGGACGCGGTCAAGGTGGTGCGCCGCCGCGGCGAGCTCATGCAGGAGGCGGTGCCGGCGGGAGCCGGAGCCATGGCGGCCATCCTGGGCCTCGAGGAAGCGGCGGTTGTGCAGCTCTGCAGCGATGCGCTTCAGGGAGGCGCGCCCGGCGCTTCCGGCGACGGCAGCCAGGGTGAAGTCTGCGCCTGCGCCAACTTCAACGCCCCCGGTCAGATTGTCATTGCCGGCACCGCCGCCGCCGTGGCCCGCGCCGCGGCCTTGGCGGGCGAGCGGCAGGGCAAGGCCATTCCCCTGCCCGTCAGCGCCCCCTTCCACTGCTCCCTCATGGCGCCGGCGCAGGAGACACTGCAGTGGGAGCTGTGGAATACCTTCTTCTCCGAACTCAATGTCCCGCTCGTGACCAATGTGGACGCCGAACTGATTGAAGGCGCCGAGGAGGCGCGCGATGGCCTGATCCGCCAAGTCACCGCCCCGGTGCGCTGGGAGGCGTCGATGCGCGAGCTGGTGGCGCGGGGTGTGACCCATTGCGTCGAGGTCGGTCCGGGCCGGGTGCTCTCCGGCCTCATGCGCCGCATCGCCAAGGAGGTCATCTGTTTGAACGTCGAAGATGGCCCGACGCTGGCTAAAACCTTGACGGCGTTGCAGTAGGTTGGCGGTAGACTGCGCTATGCCGGACACCATGGCCACTCCCAGCACGACTCAGCGGGTCGCTCTCGTTACCGGAGCCTCGCAAGGCATTGGGCGCGAGATCGCGCTGCAACTCGCCGCCGCCGGAATTGCCGTCGCCGCCGCCGCCCGCAATCGGGAGGCGTTGGAAGCGCTCGCCGCCGAAATTGCCGCTGCTGGCGGCCAAGCCCTGGCCTGCCCGCTGGATGTCACGCAAGAGGCCGAAATCGCCGCCGTTCTGGCCGCTGCCAATTCCCATTTCGGCCGCGTCGATATTCTCGTCAACAACGCCGGCGTCACCCGTGACCAGCTCGCACTGCGCATGCGCCGCGAGGATTGGGACACGGTGCTGGCCACCAATCTCACCGCCGCTTTCCTATGCTCCAAGGCGGTGCTGCCGGGCATGATCCGCCAGCGCTGGGGACGCATCGTGAACATCGCCAGCGTCGTGGGTCAAACTGGCAACCCTGGCCAAGCCAACTACGTGGCCTCCAAAGCCGGACTCATTGGCTTGACCAAATCGCTGGCCCTCGAGGTGGCGTCCCGGCAGGTGACGGTGAACGCCGTCGCCCCAGGCTTCATCGCCACCGCCATGACCGCCGGGCTCGGCGGCAAGGCTGGGGAGAAATTGATCGAGCGGATTCCGCTGGGCCGCATCGGGTCGCCCGCCGACGTGGCGGCCGCGGTACTGTTTTTGGTCAGCGGCGGCGCTGCCTACATCACTGGACAAACGCTGGCGGTCAACGGCGGCTTATATTTAGGGTAGGAGGGCCATGCATGCTGAATACCCGTCGCGTTGAAATCACATGGCTGGGGCACGCTTGTTTGCGGGTGCGCTCGGGCGGCAAAGTCTTTTATATCGACCCGCTACTCACCGGCAACCCGCTCTGTCCCGAGGCGGAGAAATCGCCCACCGCCTGCGATGCGATTCTGCTCACCCACGGCCACGCCGACCATGTGGGCGACACGCTGCCGCTGGCGCAGCGCAGCGGGGCGCAGGTGGTGGCCATGGTCGAGTTGGCCGGCTATCTGGGGGCGCAAGGCCTGGCCCGCGACCGCCTCGTGGCGGCCAACAAAGGTGGGACGTTCGCCGTGGCTGGGGCGCAGGTCACCATGGTGCACGCCGACCACTCCAGCAGCATCGACCACGACGGCCAACCCGTCTATTTGGGCGAGCCCGCCGGCTACGTGGTAGAGTTTGCCGAGGGCCTGCGCGTTTACTTTGCCGGTGACACGGCGGTGTTTGGCGATATGCGCCTCATCGGCGAGATCTACCGCCCCGAGGTGGCCGTATTGCCCATCGGTGGTTTTTACACCATGGACCCGCGTGAGGCCGCCGTCGCCTGCCGCCTGCTGGGCGTGCCGGCGGTGATTCCGATTCACTTTGGCACTTGGCCGGTGTTAGCGGGCACGCCCGCCGAACTGCGGCAACATCTCAGCGCCGCCGGCACCCCCTGCGAAGTCGTCGAACTTCGGCCCGGGCAGACGATTTAACGATCCCGATGATCACCGTGCGCCGATATCTTCCACAATGATTCAACTCGATCAAGTTCACTCGTTCCCCATTGAGGAATACCTGCTCACCCGCTTGGCGTTCTCGCCTGATGGCGAAGAGATTGCGGTGGGGCACAAACAGTTCCGGACGTATGCGACTGAAACCGGCGAGGCGCGGGCCGAGTTCGGCTTCGGCGGCTTCCTGGCGCAGTTGCGTTACAGCCCCGACGGCCGCTTCATCGCTGCCGTCAACGTGGGCGACAACCACCCCGCGACGCGCGGCCTGGTGGAGGTGTTCGAGGCCGCCACGGGCGCATCGCGCTGGGCCGCGGAGGCTCCGCTGCCGGTCGAAACCTGTGCCTTCCGCGCGGCGGGCGAGTGGCCGGCGGCGCTGTTCTGGCATGATGCGCTGCCGGTGCCGGGCGCGCCGGCGCGCGCCCAACTCGCGGGCGCGCTCGTCGACCCTCATCAACGGCTTGCCACCGTGGCCTTGCCGGACTTCCAGGTGCGCGGCTTGGCCTGCTCGGACGGGGGCTTTGTCTGCTTTGGGCGGGAAGCCGTCGGGGCCGTGCAGCAGATCGAGGGCGCCGACCTCATCTTCCGCAAGTTCCGGCTGCTGGGCCTCGATCCGGGCGGCAAGGTGAAGAGCGACATCGACCTCGGCATCGGCGCCGGCGTGCACGCCCTTTCTCCCGACGGCAAACTGCTGGCGGTCGAGATGGTCGATTTCAAAAATAACGAGCGCCACGTCTCCCTCATTGACGTCGAGACTGGGGTCGAGGCCAACCTGCTGCCGCTGGAGGCGAACACGCTGCCGGTGTTGGAGTTTGGTCTGGGCTCGGAGTACCTGCTGTGCATGAAGGAAGACGCCGACGACAGCTTCAACCGCCTCCGCATCTGGCGCACTTCCGATTTGAAGCTCATGGGCGAAGCCCAGGTGGACCTCGCCTTCCACCGCCTGACCACCTGCCTGGAACACAGCCTGGTAGCATTGCTCGGCGGCGGCAAGCTCGACATCATGAGCTTGAGCTAGCCGGCAGCGGGCGCGGTCGCGTTGCCACTCCTGCAGCGGTTCCGTGAGGGTCGTCAAAGATGGGAAGCAGGAGCCTTTGTAAACGGAGCCGCACGCGACCAACAACCCACCTCCCCGGACGCAGGGGCGCGGGCCGCGAGGCGCCGGTACAGAACGCGGTAGTCCCAAACCATGCGCCGGGCGCAGAAGTGCTGCTGGGCGCGGGCGCGGCAAGCGGCGGGCGTAATGGAGGCGAGCGCCGCGGGCGTGGCGGCGTCGGCCAGCCCCTCCCAGGTGTCGGCGATATAGCCGGTTTCGCCATCGGCGACAATTTCCGGCAAGGCGCCGGCGCGCAGCGCCAACGCCGGTACGCCGCTGGCGGCGGCTTCCATAGCCACCAGGGAACTGGTCTCGTCGATGAGCGAGGGGATCACCACGGCGGCGGCTTGCTGCAGCAACTGGCGCTTGACCGCGAGCGTTGGCGGCGGCAGCCAGCGGATGCCGGCATCCAGCGCGGGACGGATCTCGCGCTCAAAATACTCCCGGTGGCCGGGAAAGGGCGCCACCGCTCCGACCAGCCACAGGTGGCGGCGCGCCCGGCGAGCGGCGGCGATGGCCAGGTGGGGACCCTTCTCCGGGCAGATACGGCCCAGGTACAGCAGAGGGGCATCGGCGGCCGGCGGGCGGCGGCGCGGGACGTAGGTTTCCAAATCAATGCCGTTGCCGATGACGCCGCAACACGCGGTGTGCTGGTACTGCCGCCACTGGGTGGCGCTGACGCATTGAAAGTGCAGCGCTGGGGGTGGGGCAGTAAACAGGCCGGCGGGATATGACGACCGCGCCAGATGCACGGTGAACAACACGGGCACCTTGACGCGGGCGGCGGCGAGCGGAAGCCAGGCACCCTGGTTGTGAACGAGACTGGGCCGGCTGTCGGCGATGAAGTGTAATGCAGCGGCGTTGCAGCGCCGCTGCAGATCGGCCAGCCGGTCGGGAGTGTATAGGGCCGGACGCGGGGGCTCAAGCCCATAGCGGTTCATCACCTCGGTCCAGGTCAGGCACGGGACGGGGCCCGTGCTTCCTTCGGCGCCAATCCAGGTGATCTCGAAGCCGTCCGGTTGGGCCGCCAAGCCGCGCAGCAGACTATAGGCCATCTGCTCGGTGCCGCCGCAGGCGGCTTCTGATACCGGCGTGAGCGGATACGTCAGGGTGAGCAGGCGAATCATCTGTGTGTCATGCCCGATAGGCCGCCAGGGCGGTGGCGATATCCCGCGCCCGCCAGGGCCAGCCCCAGCGCTCGTAGACACAGGGTTCATCGCGGGCGGGCTGGCCGTAGTCGTGGCGCGGCAGAGGCCGCAGGGCTTCAGCCGCGGCGCCGCAACTGGCGAGCGTGGCGCGCTGTGAGCGATAGGCGGCGAGGGCATGCCGCTTGGCGGCATAAGCGGCGGCGGGAGTTGCCGGACGCCGGCCCGAGCCGTCTGGAAAGGCCTGGCGGAGCATCACGCCGTGCCAGACGGAATAAAGAGCGTATTCCCAGACGTCCAAGTGGGCGGCGTGCACGGCCAGCAGCCGGTTGGCGGCATCGTGGTCGGGATGTCCACCCTCGAACGCTGGCACCAGCACGCGCTGCGGCCGCACAATGGCGAGGAGGGCGTTGATCCAGGCGCCGGCGGCGGGGAGATGGAAGGCCAGCGTCTGGTCGGTCACGGTGCCAAAGTGCAATTGCGCATCGGGCCGCAGCCGGCGCCACGCCTCTCGCGCCTCCCCCCGCCGGGTGGCGCGGTAGCGCTTCGGGTCGTTGAACCCGGGCGCGAAGTATTGCGGCTCCGCCGGAACGCCGTCGGTGAGAAACGCCACCGCCAGCGAGCCGGTCGAGGCGGCGGCCCAAGCACCCGCGCCCAGCACCGCATCATCGGGGTGGGCGGCAACGATTAATGTTGACGGCAGGGTCGCCGCTTTCCCAGCCGTATACTCGGTAAAAGCCATGACTTCACGCTTAGACGCTCTCGATGCCGTGATCGCCTCCCGCCGCTCCGCCGCGCTCGATGAACTCTTCGCCCTGCTGCGCCTCCCCAGCGTGAGCACGCTGCCGGAACACCGCGGTGATTGTGAACGCGCCGTGCAGTTACTGATGGCGAAATTCACGGCCATGGGATTGGAGCATGTGCAGCGCCTCATGGTCCGTGAGCGCGGCCTGCCGCTGGTCTATGCCGATTGGCTGCATGCTCCGGGAGCGCCGACGGTGTTGTTCTACGGTCATTACGACGTTCAGCCTCCTGACCCGCTGGCGGAGTGGATTTCACCACCCTTCACGCCGACCCTGCGCGATGGCAACATCTACGCCCGCGGCGCCGCCGACGACAAGGGCCAAGTCTTTGCCCAAATTGAATCAGTGCAAGCATGGATGCAGGCCGAGCACGCGCTGCCGGTCAACGTGCGGTTTTTGCTTGAAGGTGAGGAAGAGGTGGGTGGTGAATCGGTGGAGGCGTATATCCGCACCCACCACGCCGAGCTGGCGTGTGACTGCGTGGTGGTGAGCGATACGGCCATGTACGCGCCCGGCTTGCCCTCGCTTGATGTGGGATTGCGGGGCATGGTGTATACCGAAGTCGAGGTGCAAGGGGCCGAGCGGGATCTGCACTCCGGGCTTTACGGCGGCGCGGCGCCCAACCCGCTGGAAGCGTTGGCGCGCATCATCACCGGGCTCAAATCGGGGGAGGGGAAAATCCTGATACCCGGGTTCTATGATCGCGTGGCGCCGCCAGCGGTGAAGGAAAAGGACGCCTGGCGGCGGTTGCCGTTCGACGAGGAGGCGTTCCGCCGGGACGAGGTGCGGTCGCCAGCGCTCACCGGTGAAGCTGGTTTCTCCGTCTTTGAACGTACCTGGGCGCGGCCCACGCTCGAGGTGCATGGCATCCCCGGTGGGTTTACCGGGGCTGGGGCGAAGACCGTGATTCCGGCGCGGGCCGCGGCCAAGATCAGCATGCGTCTGGTGCCGGATCAGGATCCGGAGGAGA
Organism: Terriglobales bacterium; assembly: GCA_025451775.1. Taxonomy (GTDB): domain Bacteria; phylum Acidobacteriota; class Terriglobia; order Terriglobales; family SCQP01; genus SCQP01. The sequence goes on along the minus strand of JANWJU010000005.1, from coordinate 7,881 downwards.
TCGCGGCGCAATTTACGGCGGCTGTGCAGCGCTTGACCCCGGCCGGCTGCACCAGCCAGGTGCGGATACTGAGCACCGCGCCGGCGGTGCTGGTTTCGCCTGACAACCGCTATGTGGGCGCGGCCGTGGCCTCGTTGCGCCGCGTCTTTGGCGCCGAGCCGGTGTTTATCCGCTCAGGAGGCTCGATTCCGGTGGTGGCGCTGTGCGCGGCCGAACTCGGGGCTCCGGTAGTGATGATGGGCTTTGGGCTCCCCGACGATGGCCTCCATAGTCCGAACGAGAAATTCGCGCTCTCCAGCTTTTACGGCGGCATTCGCGCCCTAGCCGATTTCATGCTTCGCCTGACGGAGAGAGCATGACGCCGCTCTTCGCTGGCTCGCCCTGCCACCCCTGCGCCGCGGCAGCCTTCCACGCCCACGCAGGGTGAGCGAGCGCGCGCGCCAGGGTTGGGGCTCGAGGGGCCCCCGGCCCTGGTGCGCGCGCCGGGCGCCCGCGCTAAATCAATGCCCCACTACCAAGTCGTTGGTGACGCTGAACACCCCAGGAAGGCTGCGGACGGCGTTGCCGGCGAGCTGTTTGTCGAGCGGAGAAATCACCACCCCAGCCAGCGTCACCCGCCCGTTGGCGACGATGATGCGGATGGGATGCGCCGGATCGCTCGCGTATTTGGACAAGCTGGGATTACCGTAGATCCGCTGCGCGGCTTGCAGCCGGATCTGGTCGTCCATGGGCGATAGGGGCGCCACCTTCACCTGATCAACCACGCCTTTGACGCCCTTGGTATCGGCGACGATATCGATGGCGGAGTCGCGGTCGGCGTAATCACGCACCGAGCCGCCCACGGTCACCTTGCCATGATCGACCTTGACGGTGAGTGCGTTGAAGGTCTGGCCCATGCCGATGCGGTCGTAGGTTAGGCGGTCGGAGATTTCGCGGGTGAGCTGGGAGTCGGAGACGGTGGGTCCGGCCACCTCGAGATGGCTGATGTAGCCGTTGACGTTGTCGATGCCTTTGGCCTCGTGAATAGCCTCGAGCTCGGCGCGATAGCTGGGCACGGTGCCGTCCAGCGTTACCACTCTATCCATGACCGTTGGATGAACGTTGGCGAGATCCTTCGCGGCGGAAAGCTTTTGTTGCAGGCTGGAGGCGATCTGTTGATCGACCGCGCTGTGCGACACCTGGGCAAGAGCCAGCCCGCTTCCCAAAACCAGAGTCAGAGCGGCTATCGTGAGCTTTCCCATATCCATCCCTCCATGTAGGTTGGATGGATCAACCTTCCCTGCCGTTGCAGCTTTTGGTACCCCGATAGTACGAGGTTAAGCGCTCGCGGCGCGGAGGCCTGGATATAGCGGAAAGACGGAGGCAAGATCCAGCACCTGGCGGCGCACGTTGGCGAGCGCCTCAGGCTCCTCGCGATGATGCAGTGTATAGGCAATCCACTGCGCGATCTGCCGCATCTCGTCCACGCCCATGCCGCGCGTGGTCAGCGCTGGCGTACCCAGGCGGATGCCGCTGGGATTGAACGGCGGGTTGACATCGAAGGGAATGGCGTTTTTATTGACCGTGATATTGGCGGCGTGCAAGGCATTCTCGGCCTCCTTGCCGCGCATGCCCTGGCTGAACACGTCCACCAGCATGAGATGGGTGTCGGTGCCGCCGGAGATGATGCGGAAGCCTTCGGCTTGCAGGCCCGCGGCCAAGGCGCGGGCGTTGGCCACGACGCGCGCGGCGTAGTCGCGGAACTCCGGCTGCTGGGCCTCGCGGAAACACACCGCTTTGGCGGCGATGATGTGCACCAAGGGCCCGCCTTGCGAGCCCGGAAAGACGGATTTATCGATCGCCGGGCCATAAGCCGCCTGCGCCAGGATGAGGCCGCTGCGCGGCCCGCGCAGCGTTTTGTGGGTGGTGGAGGTGACGATATGGGCGTGGGGCACGGGGCTGGGGTGGGCGCCGCCAGCGACCAGCCCGGCAAAGTGCGCCATGTCGACCAGGTACAGCGCCCCCACCTCGTCCGCGATGGCGCGCATGCGGGCAAAATCGATCAACCTTGGATAAGCGCTGCCGCCGCCGATGATGAGCTTGGGCTGCGCCTCGCGCGCGGTTTTCGCCAACTCGTCGTAATCGATGGTTTCCGTCTCGCGGCTCACCCCATAGGGCACGATGCGATAGGTCTTGCCGGAGAAACTGAGCGGGTGTCCGTGCGTCAAGTGCCCGCCATGGGCCAGATTCAGGCCCATGATGGTGTCGCCTGGTTGCAGCACCGCGGCGTAGGCCTCCTGGTTGGCCTGCGAGCCGGAGTGCGGCTGGACATTGGCGTATTCGGCGCCGAACAGGGCACAGGCGCGCTCGCGGGCCAGCGTTTCCACCCGGTCGGCATTCTCGCATCCGCCGTAGTAGCGCTTGCCCGGATACCCCTCGGCGTACTTGTTGGTGAACACCGATCCGGCTGCTTCCAGGACCGCCTCGCTGACAAAATTCTCCGAAGCGATCAATTCCAGATGCTCGTGCTGGCGCACCTGTTCGGCTGCGATGGCGTCGGCAACATCAGGATCAGCGGCGCGCAAGGGCGCGGAAAACGATGGCGGGGTGGTCAAATCCACGTTCTTGGAAGCACTCATGTCTCTATTATTTCACGTGGGCTCCCGGCTACGCCGCCCACTTCGCCGCAGGCGCGTCGCGGGGCCCCCGAGCCCCACTCGTGCGCCTGCGGCCGTTGTCCTGGGGTGCGCCGCGGGCCCGCAGGCCTCGCGGTCACAGCGACCACCGGGAGCGCCCCTTCGGAGACGTGCTTCCGCAACGTCGGCTGCCGCGCCCAGCGGCGCAAAAAAAATCGCCGGAGGGCTCAGGCCCTCCGGCAACCGTTTTGTTCTCCGTTTGGAGTCACGGTCAAGTGTGTGGATGAACTGAGTATACCCCGTACTTCCGAAAATGGAATAGTTTTTTTCACAAATTATTGAAAACTGGATTCCGTCGCCAGCTCTGCTGCCCGGATATGGGCCTCGACCCCGTCGAAGTTGCAGGCTTTGTGGCTGCCATCACAAAACGGCTTGTTGAGGGACTGGCCGCAGCGACAAAAGGCGGTAACCGCTTTTTCAATAACCATTTCGTTACCATTGGAATCGATGAGCCGAAAAGGGCCCTCGACCTTAAGCGAACCGTTGCGGCGAACTGTGATGGTGACGTCGGGCATTACTCCTCCATGGGGGATTGGGGTGGGGGCTGGGGTGGGGAATTGGGATGGCGCTTGCGGGAACGGGCGAGCAACTGATCGATGCGGGCTTGGCGCTCCTCGGAGCGGTCCAATTCGAAGCGGAGTTCGGGAACGCGGCGCATCCCCAGCCGGGCGCCCAGTTCGGCCTTGAGAAAGCCACGGGCGGCGATGAGCCCGTCCAAGCCGCGCCGCTGCTCGGCATGATCGCCGGCCACGCTGACAAAGACCAAGGCCACGCGCATCTGCGGCTCCATCTTGACCTCGGTGACCGCGGCCAAGCCGATGCGGGGATCGGCGAGCTCCCCCTCGATCATCTCGGTGAGCTCATCCCGAATGGATTCCGCGACTCTTTCCGGTCGATGCGGCACGGCAGTTCCCTAATAGCTAACAGCTAATAGCAAATAGCTGGTTTTCTTCGTCACGCCATCATGGGCGCGACCTTCTCGACGGTGAACGCCTCGATGATGTCGCCCGGCTTGATATCGCTGAAGTTGGCGACCGAGACGCCGCACTCCATGCCGACGCGGACCTCGCTGGCGTCATCCTTGAAGCGGCGCAGGGAGCTGAGCTTGCCGGTATGGACCACGGCGCTGTCGCGGAGCACACGTACCTGAGCATCGCGCACCAGCTTGCCTTCTTTGACGATACAGCCGGCGATGGTGCCCACCTTGGGGATGCGGAAGGTCTGCTGCACCTCGGCGCGGCCCAGCGAGTTTTCCTTAAAGGTGGGTTCCAGCAGGCCGTGCATGGCGCGCTTGATCTCGTCGGTGAGCTCGTAAATGATGGCGTGGGGACGGATGTCGACCTTTTCTTTTTCCGCCAGATCGGCGGCCTTGCGCTCCGGCCGGACATTGAAACCAATGACGACGGCGTGGGAGGCAGAGGCGAGCAGCACATCGTTTTCGGTGATGGCGCCGACGCCGGAGTGGATAATACGGACCTTCACCTTCTCGGTGGAGAGCTTGTTGATCGAGTCGTTAAGGACTTCGACCGAGCCCTGCATGTCGGCTTTGACGATGAGGTTGAGTTCCTTGACGTCCCCGCGGGCGAGTTGCTGGCTGAGGGCTTCGAGATTGAGCCGGGCGGAGCGGGCGAGGGTAGCTTCGCGGGCCTTTCCCTCGCGGAAGTCGACGATCTGCTTGGCTTTAGAGCGGTCGTTGACCACCAGCCAGGTATCGCCGGCGTCGGGCATACCGTCCAGGCCGAGCACTTCCACCGGGGTGGAAGGGCCGGCGGTGTCGATGGCGGCGCCGCGGTCGTCAAACATGGCGCGCACGCGGCCCATCACCGAACCCAGGATGATGGTGTCGCCGGCGCGCAGGGTGCCGTTCTGCACCAGGATGCGAGCCACGGGGCCGCGGCCGCGGTCGAGTTGCGCCTCCAGCACCACGCCTTGCGCGGGGCGTTCCGGATCGGCGCGCAGCTCCTGCAGGTCGCTGACCAGCAGGATCATCTCCAGCAGCAGGTTGAGGTTGATCTTGGCCTTGGCGCTGACGTTGACCATGACCGTGGTGCCGCCCCAATCCTCGGCCAGCAGGCCGCGGTCGCCGAGCTGCTTTTTCACCCGGTCGGGCTGGGCGTCGGGTTTATCGATCTTGTTGATCGCGACCACGATGGGCACGCCGGCCGCCTTGGCGTGATCGATCGCCTCCAGGGTTTGCGGCATGACGCCGTCGTCGGCGGCGACCACCAGGACCACGATGTCGGTGACTTTGGCGCCGCGGGCACGCATGCGGGTGAAGGCGGCGTGGCCGGGGGTGTCGATGAACACCACCTCGCGCCCGAAGGCGGGCGACTGTGGATCGGTGATCTGGATTTTATAGGCGCCGATGTGCTGGGTGATGCCGCCCGCCTCCCCCGCGGCCACGCTGGTGAGGCGGATGGCGTCCAGCAGCGAGGTTTTGCCGTGGTCGACGTGGCCCATGATGGTGACCACTGGGGCGCGGGGGCGCAGCGTGGTGGAATCGCTGGCGGCGGCGGCATCGCTGGCCATGGCCGCCTCGGAGGCGTCGGCCTGTGCCAGCGCCTGGCCCAGCGCCTCCTGCTCGAACGACACGGTTTGGGCCTCGGCGCCGAAATCGCGGGCAATCTGGGTGGCGATCTCGGTATCGAGCGACTGGTTGACAGTGACCATTAAACCGCGGTCCAGCAGCTTGCGGATGACATCGCGGGCGCGCAGGCCGAGGCGCTCGGAGAGTTCCTTGACGGTAATGCCTTCGCTGATGGTGATGGAGGTCGCGGTGGCGACGGGGCCCGTGGGGAGGGGGCGGGAGGAGGGCTGGAAGCGCTGCGCGCCCTCTTTACGGTGCGCATCATGGCGTCCGTAATGGGCGCCCCGGGGCGGAAGGTTGCGTCCGGCGCCGGGGCGGGTGGGATGCATGGGCCGGCGGCCTTCAGGCACCACGCCAGGGCGGGGCACCCCGGGGCGGGCACCGGCGGGAGCAGGGCGGCGATAGATGGGCTGGCCTGGGGCGGGACCGGCAATGGGACGGCCGGGCACGGGATGGGTACTGTGCACCGGGGGCGGGGCCGAATAGGTGGGCCGGGTGGTGGCGACGGGGACGATCAAGCGGCGGCCGGGAGTGGGCGTGGCCGGCGGCGGCGCCCCCGGGGTGGACGCGCTGGGCGAGAAATTAAGTTGGGGACGGCGGGCGGTGGGCGCGGGCCGTGCCGCGGGCGCCGCCGCCGGGTGGGGGGCGGGTGTTCCGGCTGGAACAAATGGTTTGAATGGAGCCACCGGCGTCGCCGGGCGTAAAACCGGTGCGGTGGGGCGCGGCGCCGCTGGCGCCGGGGCGGGGGCGGTGGGCGGCGCTGGGGGAGCGGGGGCGGCGCTGGCGGGGCTGGCGGGGCTGGTGCTGGCCGGCGCGGGCGCCGGGTGCACTTGGCTGGGAGCGCGATAGATCGGGCGCTGGGGCGCAACCGGCATCTTGGGCGGCGTCTTGGGAGCCTCCGGCGCCATCGCCGGAGCCGGACGCAGACCGGGCCGGGGCGTGGCGGGCGGCTGGGCGCTGGCCTTAGCCGGCGGGGCGGCTTCCACCCTCTCCTCGGTGGCGTTCACTTCCGGCACTTCCCCCAGGGTGGAGGCAGCAGCGGCGGGCGTGGCCGGGCGGGCGAGGGACGGTGCCGCCGGCGCCGCGGCGGGCATGGCGCCGCCGCGCAGATAGCGGCGCACCTTTTCGGCGACGTCTTCATCGACCGCGCTGGAGTGCGTTTTCTTCTCTAAAAATCCCACCGCCAACAAGGCGTCCAGGATGGCGCGAGATTTCACTTCCAACTCGCGGGCGAGATCGTTGATGCGAATTTTTCCCATTCGTCCTTCTGTGTTTCCGATCTTACAGCGACTTCTCCGGCTCCGCCGGCGGGTGCGGAGCGCTCCCTTCGGGCTCGCTGGCCTCGGCCAACGTCTGCTCCTCCTCGGCGTTGGCGGCATCGCTCTGCGCCGGCGCCGACTCCGCTGCCGCTTCCATGCCGTCCCGTGCCGGCAGTTCGGCTTGATCGGCCAGCGGAGCGTTCAACACGCCGCGCTGTTCCTCCGATTCCAGCTCCTGCCCGGTTCGTTCCAGCTCGTTTTCCGGCGTGCTGGTAAGATCCGGACCCGGTTCCAAGGCTTCGCCGCCGGCCGCGCCAGTGTCCCCCTCGACGCCCCCCGCCCCGAAAAATTCGTTGACCGCGACGAAGATCTTCTCCACCGCCTTGGGGCCGATGCCGGGGATCTCCTGCAACTGCTCGGGCGTGCGGCTGCCTAACTGCTCGATGGTGGTCAAGCCCGCCTGCGCCAGCGCCGCCAGCAGGCGCTCACTAAGGCCGCTGAGCTGTTCCAGCGGCGTCTCCGCCGCCTCCCCGTCACCCACCAAGGCCGACATCTGCTCCTCCACCTCGCGGCGTTTCTCTTCCTCGCTTTTGATGTCGATCTTCCAGCCCAGGAGCTTGGCGGCCAAGCGGACGTTCTGGCCCTTCTTGCCGATGGCGAGCGACAATTGGGTATCGTCCACCACGACTTCCAGGTGCCGGCTTTCGGCATCCAAAATCGTGACCCGGCTGATCTTTGCCGGGCTGAGCGCGTTGGCGGCGAATTGGATCGAGTCGTCGCTGAACTCGATGATGTCGATCTTCTCGCCCCGCAGCTCGCGGATGATGCTCTGCACCCGCATCCCCTTCATGCCCACGCAGGCGCCCACGCAGTCAACGTCCTTGTCGCGCGAAAAGACGGCGATCTTGGTACGCTCGCCCGCTTCCCGGGCCACACCCTTGATGACCACGGTGCCGTCGTAGATCTCCGGCACCTCGGCCTCGAACAGCCGCTGCACGAGCGCCGGGTCGGCGCGGGACACCATCACCTGCGGTCCCTTGACGGCTTTCTCCACGCCGCGGATGACCACCCGCACGCGCTCGCCGTTGGCAAACGACTCCAGCCGGGATTGATCCCGCCGCCCCAGGCGGGCCTCGGTGCGGCCCAAATCCACCACCACGTCCGGCCCCTCGGTGCGCTTGACGGTTACGGTGACAACTTCGCCCACGCGTCCGATGTAATCGTTGTAGACGGTGTCGCGTTCCGCCTCGCGCACCTTCTGGAAAATGATCTGCTTGGCCATCTGGGCGGCGATGCGCCCCAGCCCTTCGGTCGATTTCTTGATGCGGATCTCGCCGCCCACTTCAGCGGCGGGTTCAAT
>JANWJU010000004.1 GCA_025451775.1 Terriglobales bacterium | reverse complement strand
TGGGATTGCCACGGCTTGCCGATCGAGATCAAGGTGGACCAGGAGTTGGGGCCACAGAAGGCCACCATGCCGGCGCTCGAGATCCGGCGGCACTGCGAGGCGTACGCGCGCAAGTACGTGGCGCTGCAGCGCGCTGGCTTCGAGCGGCTGGGGGTCTGGGGGCAGTGGGACGATCCCTACCTCACCATCAACCCCAGCTACGAGGCGGCGATCGCCGAGCAGATTCTGGCGTTTATCCGTCGTGGTTACGCCTACAAGGGATTGCGCCCCGTTTATTGGTGTACCCATGACCGTACGGCGCTGGCCGAGGCCGAGGTCGAGTACAAAAACCACGAGAGCCCGACCGTCTGGGTGCGGTACGCCTACGCCTCCGGCACGCTGCCAGAAGGCCTAACGGGCGATGCCGGCGGCGTCGCGGCGGTGGTGTGGACGACCACACCGTGGACGCTGCCCGCCAGCGTGGCGCTCGCCTTCCATCCCGATCTCGAGTACGTGATACTGCGCACCCAGGCCGGGCAGGCCTATATTCTGGCCGAATCGCGGCTGGCAGCGGTAGCGGACGCGGTGGGCGCGGGCTGGAGCGAGGCCGAGGTGGTGGCCCGATTCCCGGGCTCGGCCATGGCCGGGGTGGAGTTCAAACACCCGTGGTTGGACCGGCGCGTGCCGGCGGTGTTCGCCGACTACATCACCACCGACCAGGGCTCCGGCATCGTGCATACCGCGCCCGGACACGGGGCCGAGGATTTCGCCACCGGTGAGAAGTTCAAGCTGCCGGTGCTGTGCCCGGTGGACGCCGACGGCCGGCTGTTCGGGCCCGAGGCGGGGCGGTTTGCGGGGCAGGAGATTTTCGCCGCCAACCCTGGCATTGTCGCCTACCTGAAAGAAATCGGCGCGTTGTTGGCGACGGCGCCGCTGACGCACTCCTATCCGCACTGCTGGCGCTGCCATCACCCTGTCATCTTCCGCGCCACCGAGCAGTGGTTCATTGGCATGGACCGGCGGGCAACGCCCGCGGCGGGAACAGATGGAGCAAGGCCCGCCGAGCCGACACTGCGGGAAAAAGCCCTGCAGGCGATTGGGAACGTGAAGTGGATGCCGGCGTGGGGGCAGGAGCGCATCAGCCAGATGGTGGGCGGACGCCCCGACTGGTGCATCTCGCGGCAGCGCGTGTGGGGCGTGCCCATCCCCGTGCTGGCGTGCGCGGGCTGCCACGCTTACCTGCGTGACGAGGCCGTGGACCGCGGCATCGTGGCCACGTTCGCCGCCGAGGGATCGAACGCGTGGTGGGCCAAGCCGGTTTCCGCCTTTGTGCCGCCCGGCACGCAGTGCCAGACGTGCGGCGGCCTTGAGTTTGTGCAGGAGCGGGACATCGTCGATGTCTGGTTCGAGTCCGGATGCAGCCAGGCGGCGGTGCTGGGCGCGTCCACGGGACCAGGCGCCGGACTGCCGTTCCCCGCTGACATGTATCTGGAAGGCGGGGATCAGTACCGGGGATGGTTCCAGAGTTCGCTGCTGGTCTCGGTAGGTACGCGCGGCGTGGCCCCCTACCGGCAGACGCTGACCCATGGCTGGGTGCTGGACGCCGAAGGCCACACCATGCACAAGTCGTTGGGCAACGCCATCGAGCCGGAGGAGATTGTCGGCGGCTTTGGGGCCGAGGTGCTGCGGCTGTGGGTGGCTTCGAGCGAGTACCGCGAGGACGTCTCGCTGTCGCCTGATCTGCTGCAACGGCTGGCGGAGGCGTACCGGAAGATCCGCAACACGTTCCGGTACCTGCTGGGCAACCTGCACGGTTTCGTGCCCGGGACGCACGCCGTTGCGGCGGGCGAACTCATGGACCTCGATCGGTACATGCTGCGGCGCACGGCCGCGGTGGCGCGGGAGGTGGAACAGGCCTACGAAGAGTTTGCCTTCCACCGCGGCTGCCGGCTGCTGCTGGATTTCTGTACCGCCGAGTTGAGCGCTTTTTATTTTGATGTCCTTAAAGACCGGCTCTACACCTCCGCCGCCCGTAGCGGTGCCCGGTGCAGCGCGCAGACGGTGCTGTGGCGGGTGCTGGACACGCTGGTGCGATTGTTCGCTCCCGTGCTGCCGTTCACCAGCGACGAGGTGTGGCAGGCGATGGGGGAGGCGGGCTTGCTGCCGGCGAGTGAGTCGAATGAGGCGAAGGAACGCGCGGCGACGAGCGTGCATCTGCAAAGGTATGCGGATTGGGCGGCGCCCGCCGCGCCCGGGGACGACGCCCGCTGGCAGCGCTTGCTCGCCTGGCGGGACATCGTCCTGAAGGCGCTGGAAGAGGCGCGGCGGGAGAAGCGCATCGGCACCAGCCTGGAGGCGCGGGTGGAAATGCTCGTGCCCGCCCCGGATCAGACCTTGTTGGATGGCGCCCGGGCTGACTTGCCGGCGCTATTCATCGTCTCCCAGGTGAGCTTCACGCCCGCGGCCGCAGCCGGCGCCGTGGTGCACCGGGCCGAGGGCGACAAGTGCCAGCGGTGTTGGAACTACGCCGCCGATGTGGTGGATGGGCTCTGCGGCCGCTGCCGTGCGGCCATCGCCGAGACAGCGGCAGAAACCGCGGCGGTGGTCTAAGTTTCATGTTTTCCCCCGGCCATTTTCGATTGCGACACTTGGTTGCCGGCCTGGCCGCCTTCGTCGCCGACCAGTGGAGCAAGGGCCGGATCGACCGTCTGCCGGACGATTTCAATCACGTCGTGATCCCGGGCGTTTTCCGCATTGTGCACGCTGAAAATCCGGGGGTGGCGTTTGGGCTCTTTCAAAACGCCGCGCCGCTGTTCCGCGACTTGCTGATCGGCGTCTCCAGCGTGGCGCTGCTGGTGATCCTGGCGCTGCTGTGGCGCAGCCAGCAGAGTTCCCGCACCGGCTACGCCATGGCGCTCATCGCCGGCGGCGCGTGCGGCAACCTGCTGGACCGCGTGGTGCATGGCAACGTCGTGGATTTCCTGCTGTTCTATTGGGGCTCCCACAGCTTTCCGGTGTTTAACCTCGCCGACAGCGCTATTGTGGTGGGAGCAACGCTGCTGGTGTGGGAGATCATCCACGACCGTTCACCCCGGATGGGATCATCGATGGCGCCGACCGCCACGAACGCCACCATCGGCGCCGCGTCCGCTGTTAAAAACGAGGCCCCGGCCGATCTGCCGTCCTAATTCATGTTTCCCGTTCTCTTCAATATCGGCAACTTCACCCTGCACACCTACGGGTTGCTGGTGGCCATCGGGTTTTTGACCGGCATCTACGTGGCCCGGCACTTCGCCCGCGTTTTCGGCCAGGATCCGGAGCGCATCTTCAACCTGGCGGTGTACCTGGCGCTGGCGGCGATCGTGGGCGCCAAGCTGTTTCTGGTCATTCAAGACTGGCGCTATTACGTGCAAGATCCTGGCAGCTTGATCAGCGCCGGGTTTCTGGAATCGGCGGGGATTTTTTATGGCGGACTGATCGCCGCCCTGGTGGTGCTTACGCTCTACGTCCACCGCCAGAAGCTGAGCTGGCTGGGAGTGGGCGACGCCGTCGTGCCCGGAGTCGCGATTGGACACGCCATTGGACGGCTGGGATGCTTTTCCGCCGGCTGCTGCTGGGGTAAGCCGACCACGCTGCCGTGGGGCATCACCTTTACCAGCGCCTACTCGCACGCTACCGTGGGCGTGCCGCTGAATATCCGCCTGCAGCCGACGCAGCTCTACGAGGCAGCGGCCGAGGGGCTGATCTTCCTCCTGCTGTGGCGGATGTCCAAGCGCCGCGCCTTCGTGGGCGAGCTGACGGCCATCTATCTGCTCAGCTATGGCGTGGCGCGGTTCCTGATCGATTTCGCGCGCGCCTATGAGCCGGAGGCGATGCTGTTCCATGGCCTGATGACGGACGCGCAGTTGACCAGCCTGTTCATGATCGCGATCGCCATCGGCATCTGGGCGGTGCACTCCCGCCGCCGCGCCGCCGCGGTGGCAGCTTAGTTGGCGCTGCTTCCTGACGCCATGACCGAGCGCCCAACTTTTGTTTGCGAGAGTGGCGACGAGCCCCGGCTCGACCGCTTCCTCAATGAACAGCTTCCGGAGCTGAGCCGCACCAAACTGCAGGCGCTCATCCGCGCGGGCGCGGTGCTGGTCGACGGCGTGGCGGCGGCGCGGCCCAGCTTGCGCCTGGCCTCGGGCGCACGGATTGAGTTGGTGGAGCTGGCCGCGGCCCCGCCCAGTGGCTCCGCGCCCCAGCCCGAGGCGATTCCGCTCGACATCCTCTACGAGGACGACGACCTGGCGGCGATCAACAAACCCGCAGGCTTGGTCGTGCACGCCGGCGCCGGCCACCGCTCCGGCACGCTGGTCAACGCGCTGCTGCACCGCTACGGGACCTTATCGAGTGGGGGCGGTGGCGCGGCCGAGCGCCCCGGCATCGTGCACCGCCTCGACCAGTACACCAGCGGGGTCATGCTCGTGGCCCGCAACGACGCCGCGCACCAGAAGCTGTCCGAGCAGTTCCAGCAGCGCAGCTTGCGCAAAATCTACCGGGCGCTGGTGCAGGGGACGATGGCGGAGAGCGTGGGCGAGATCGAGCTGCCCATCCATCGCGACCTGCACCATCGCCTGCGCATGACCACGCGCCGGCGCGACGGACGCGCGGCGCGCACCGGCTACCGGGTTCTTGAAACGCTGGGTTCTGGCGGGAGCCGGTACAGTTGGCTGGAGATCGAACTGCACACCGGCCGCACGCATCAGATCCGGGTGCACTTGGGCGCCGTTGGGCATCCGGTGGTGGGCGACCGCCTCTACGGCGCCGCCGCCGCCCTCGCCGGGCCGGGCGCGCTCGCCGGCTTCCGGGCGCCGCGCCCCATGCTGCACGCCGCCTCCATCGCCTTCACCCACCCCCGCACCGGCGCCCCGCTCCAGTTCTCAGCCCCGCTGCCCAGCGACATCACGAGCTTGCTGGAGATACTTCGAAGCTCCTAGATAGCCGCGGTGCGGGCGGGGCGTGTAGGTATCCACTTCATCGCCCCAGTGGGACCATCCGGCCACGCGCTGGCGGCTGAATAGCTCGCAGCGGGGGCCGGGGCTGCAACGTTCAATGAGGTCATAGACGCTATCGGGCTTTTTTGAGTGTTCCTCTTTGCGGCTGATGAGCACGTTGACTTGGCGCCGGCCGGGAGCGAGCGTCCGTAGTCGGCCGTGAATGCCAAACAGCAACAGCTCGGTGACGTTGCGGAAGTAAAAGCCCACGCCGCGGCCGTCGGGGCCGCCATCCTTGCGCACCTTGTACCAGACGAGGTTGGTTTTGTATTGGAAGCCCCAGGCCCGCATGATCTCCAGCCCTTCGGGCAGCAGCGCGTTCGGGCACCACATGTAGAGATGGCTGGCGGGCGCGGCCAAGCTGGCCACGGGGAGCTGCGCAATCTCGGCGAACGACATCGTTGGATAGCGGTGCAGGCGTTTGTGCTCGGGCGCCATCTTGCCGGTGCGGTTTGTAAAACGCCAGGGCGGATCAATAAGGATCGCGCCGAAAGGCCCCTTGAGGCCGTCAAATTGGAAGGGCGGGATTGGGTCGGGTATCGCCTGTGGTCGCCGGGGCACGGCGTCATTCTCGCACAGCCTCGCCGCGAGCCGTGGAGTGGCATAATCAGCTTAGGATCGTTTCTTCATGAGATTCCACCGGATCGCAGCTTTGGCGGTGTTGATCGGCGTGGGCGTGCCGGCGGCACTTGCTGCTCAGCAGGCCCCGCCGCCGCCGGACGCCAAGAAGCCGGCGCAGCAGCCCACCATTGTCGCCAACGTCAATACCGTGCCGCTGACGTTCTTGGCGTTGGATAAAAAGGGGCATTTCGTGCCGGGCCTGACCGCCTCCCAGGTGCAGATCTACGACAACGGCACGCTGCAGAAGATTCAGAAGTTCGACTCCGAGGGCAATTTGCCGTTGCGCATTGCGTTGTTGCTGGACATCAGCAACAGCATCCGCGACCGCTGGACCTTCGAGCAGCAGGCCGCCATCGACTTTTTGCAGTCGGTGCTGGTGCAGGGGCGGGACCAGGCCATGGTGGTGGGTTTCGATACCACGGCGCACATCACGCAAGGCTTTACCGACAACTACGAAAGTCTGGCGCGCGCCATTCGCGTCCTCAACCCGGGCGGGGGCACGGCGCTCTACGATACGATCTACCAGGTCTCGCATGACGATCTCGGGCCGGCGTCCGCCGCGCCGGGCGGGGAACGCAACGTGATCGTCATCATCAGCGACGGCGCTGACGATCAAAGCCGCTACAGCCGGGACGAGGCGCTGGGCATGGCCCAGGATGCCGGGGCGGTGATCTATACCATCGGCACCGAACCCACCGGCCTCGATCCGGTCAACGACAAGGTGCTGGAACGGTTCTCCGAACAGACCGGCGGGCGCAGCTTCTTCCCCATCGAAGCCCACGATTTGGGCGTAGCGTTCCAGTCGATCCTCACCGATTTGCGCCATCAGTACGTGGTGGCCTATAGCCCCAACAACTTCACGCCCAATGGCGCCTTCCACACGGTCACGATCAAAATTCTGGAGAAGGGCGTGATTGCCCGCACGCGCAAGGGCTACTTCGCCCGTTAAGCAGCTACCATTAAGCGTGCCTCTTCCCCAGATTGCGATTGTGGGCCGGCCCAACGTGGGCAAATCGACGCTGTTCAACCGGCTCACGCGCTCGCGCCGTGCCATTGTGGGCAACGAGCCCGGCATCACGCGCGACCGCATCTACGGTGAGACGGAGTGGCGCGGGCGGCGCCTGGGCGTGATCGATACCGGGGGGATGATCCCCGGGGATGCCGCCTATATTCCGGAGGCGATCGTGCGCCAGGCCGGGGTGGCCATCGGCGAGGCCGCCGCGGTGGTGTTTGTGGTCGACAGCCGCACCGAGTTAGCCGCGCCCGACCTCGAATTGGCGCGGCTGCTGCTCAAGACCGGCAAACCGGTGTTGCTGGCAGTGAACAAGGTCGAGCGCGCCGGCCAGGAACAGGAGATGGCGCCCTTTTACCGGCTGGGAATTCAGACCGTGTTGCCGGTGAGCGCTGAGCGCGGCGACGGGTTGGAAGCGCTTTTCGACGAGATCCTCACCCACCTGCCGCCGGAGCCGCCGGACACGGTGGCGGAGGCGGTCGAGCCCGTCGAGCCACTTCAGGATGAAACCGAGGCGGCCGCGGTCCCCACCCCGGAACGCGCGACCCGCATCGCCATCGTCGGCCGCCCCAACGTCGGCAAGAGCACGCTCTTGAACCAACTGACCGGCGAGGAGCGATCGATCGTCTCCGAGATCGCGGGCACGACCCGGGATGCGGTCGATGCCCTGGTCGCGCGCGACACCCCCGGCGGACGGGTCGAGTACCGTTTCATCGATACCGCCGGCATCCGGCGCAAGGGCGCCACCCGGCTGATGGCGGAGAAGCTGAGCGTGGTGATGGCGCGCAAGCACCTCGAGCAAGCCGATCTGGCGCTCATCGTGCTCGACGGCGCCGAACCGGTGGAGGAGGGCGTCCTGGCGCTCGATGCCACCATCGCCGGTTACGCCGTCGAGGCCCACCGCTCCTGCATCATTGTGGTCAACAAATGGGACCTGGCGCGCTCCAGCCAGCGCACCCAGGCGGCCTACAGCGAGCGCGTACGCGAGCGGCTCAAGTTCCTCGCTTTTGCCCCCATCGTCTTCATCTCGGCGCGCGAGGGCGAGGGCATCGGCAAGCTGTACGCCGCCATTGGACGGGTGGCGGAAGCGCGCCGCCACCGCGTCTCAACCGCCGCCATGAACCGCTTCCTGGCCACCGTCGATTTCAGCCGCGCTCCCGTGCCCGTCTCGCACCGGGTGCGCATCTACTACCTCTCCCAGGTCTCGGCCGCGCCCCCGCAATTCGTACTTTTTGTCGACCGCCCCCGCGCCTTGCACTTCTCGTACCGCCGCTTTCTGGAGAACCAGATCCGGCGCGCCTTCGGGTTCGAGGGCACGCCCATCCTGCTGAAAACGCGGGTGAGCGGAAAGAAGGAAAAATAGCTATTAGCTGTCAGCTCTCAGCTCTTAGGCACGCGAACGCCGCGTCCAGCCGCACCTGCGTACCTAATAGCTAACGGCTAATAGCTAATAGCTGGTTTTTTAAGGTTGGTCGGTGACGTCGAGGGCGGGGAGTGCCAGTGCGGGCGCCGAGATGACGGGTGGGGGCACTGGGGTGAGATTGCGGGCGGCGGCGGGGAGTTGGTTCCAGATGCCGGGGGATTCGAGGCCGATGCGCCACACGGAGTAGCCACGCAGGTGGTACTGGGCGACGAGGTGGAGTTTGGCGTCGAAGCTGCGTTGGTCCTCGACCCAGGTGATGTGCAGGCTATGGCCGGAGCCGGTGATGCGGTAGGAGGCTTTGAGCACCGGGTCCCATTGCAAATCGTCGGGCGCGACCGTGACCGGGCCGTTGTGATGCAGCAGCCGGTAGACGAAGTGGTACACGTGGCGGATTTTGCCGCGGATGCGTTCGCGCACGCTGACGCGGGTGCGGCGTTCCATCCAATCGGATTGGTAAGTGGGCAAGCCCAGCGAGATCTTGTCGCCGGGGGCCTCCTGCAGGACGTGCTGCACGACTTGCTCGACCCAGGGATAGCTGGCCAGCGGCCCGGGATGTCTGGCATCGCTCTCGGGGTAGGCCATGATGCTCAAGAAATCGGCGCTGTGGGCGAGGGCGGTGTAATCGTAGACGCCGCTAAAAGTACGGAAGTTGTCGGAGCTGGGATCGTCGTCGGTGCGGGCGGCGACGGCGACGCTGAGCAGTTTGCCGTGGCGGTGCAAGGCGGCGGCCGCGTCGGCCACAAAGCGGGAGAAGGCGGCGCGATCGATGGAGTGCATGCCCTCGAAATCGATCTGCCAGCCCGCCACCTCAAGCGCGCGCGCCTGGTCGACGAGGGCGCCAATGGCTTGATCGCGGGCGCTGGGGCTGCGCAGCAGGCGTTCGGCGCCCCAGCGGGAGAAGCCGGCGTTGATGACCAGCGGCATGATAACCACGCCCTGCTGGCGGGCAATGGCGGCCAAGCCGGCGGGCAAGGTGCCGCGCAGCAGGCCGTGGGCATCGAGGGAGAAGGACTGGGGCGCGATCACGCCAATGTTCTGGGCGTGGGCACGGAAGCTGGCCACGGCCGCATCCCCAGGCAGCGCGTAAAACACACCCGTACCAATGTCGTCACTCGGCCGGGCGCTCGGCGCCAGTTGCCCGGGAGCCGGTTCCACCGCCGGGGCGTCGTCGGCTTGGGTGCGCAGCGCACGGGCGTGGGCGCTGCTCGCCGCCAGAAGAAACAATGACAATACGACGCCAGCGGCGCGCTTCATTACTGAGGAGTATAGCCGCACCGCGGCCGAATCTCGACCCTAAAAAAGCCCCAATCTTCCGCCCCGCCCTACTGCACCAGCGTGGGCAGCGGATCATCGTCGGTGTCAGTGATCAACTCCGCCCGGAAAATGGCGCCGGAGAGACGCACCGTGCCGCCCTGGAAGAAAAAAATGAGGGTGAGTTCGGGGTCATGGCGCAGTTCGAAATACTCCAACTCCCCCGGGGACTCGCTCGGGAACGAGACCTCAAAACGGCTCAGTTCGACGCAGTGCAGCGCCACCCCGCTGATGGCGATGGCCTGTCCGTTGCGCACGCGCAGCACTTCGCCCGCCGCCGCCCAGCCGAGCGTGGCGGTGGTGGGCTCAATGCCGAAGGTCAAGCCCACCAGGCGCAGTTTGCCGTGCAAATCCAGGCGGACACCCTCGACCTCGATCTCGCTCAGCGCCTGGTTGACCGGAGGACGTTTCCAATTATCGAACCGTGTCGACGTGGCCATATGCCGGCCTAAAACGGGATGTCGTCGTCGGTAATTTCGGTGGCCGGCGCCGCGTAGCGGGGAGCGTCGGCCTCGTCGTGAGCCTCATCGCGCGCCGGGGCGGACGCGCCCGGCGCCGCCGCGGCGCCACGCCCGGACTCGCGGCCGCCGGTGAACACCATCTCGTTGGCCACCACCTCGGTCATGTAATGGCGTTTGCCTTCCTTGTCATCCCAGGAGCGCGTTTGCAGCCGCCCCTCGACATACACGCTCGAGCCTTTGGTGAGATATTGGGCCGCGGTTTCAGCGAGTTTGGCCCACAAAACGATGTTATGCCACTCGGTTTTTTCCTGGAACTCGCCGCTGTTTT
>JANWJU010000003.1 GCA_025451775.1 Terriglobales bacterium | reverse complement strand
CCACTGCTGCCTCCCGTAGGAGTCTGGACCGTGTTTCAGTTCCAGTGTGTCCGTGCGCCCTCTCAGGCCGGATACCGATCATCGCCTTGGTGGGCCGTTACCCCGCCAACTAGCTAATCGGCCGCGGACCCCTCTTCCAGCGCCACCATCTTGCGATGGCAGCTTTCTTTTCCAGGCGATGCCGCCCGGAAACCATATGCGGTATTAGCCTCGCTTTCGCGAGGTTATTCCCCACTCGAAGGTAGGTTGTCCACGTGTTACTCACCCGTGCGCCGCTCTACTCGCCCCCTTGCGGGGACTTTCGCGCTCGACTTGCATGTGTTAGGCACGCCGCCAGCGTTGATTCTGAGCCAGGATCAAACTCTCAAGTAAATTGTTCATCCGTACCGCACCGGCGTTGCTGCTGCCGGCCGCACAGACTAACTTGTGAGTACTACAGTCGCCCTGGCCTAAAACCCGAAATCGACTTCGAATATCTAGCGTGTTCAATCCAGTTGTCAACCCGCGGCGTTGTTGCCAACTCCGCGGCTTCGACACCGGCCGGTCAACCTTGCGGTCTTCCTGCCGGCGACCCCTGGGGGTCGTTCCAAGCCGGCTGCTTCGCGCATACCAGCCCGTCCTCGAAAACCTTATGAGTATACCCTATTCCCGGTAAGCGGAGCAAGTTCACCCTCGCTCAACGCGTCCCGGACTGCTCGAACTGGGCACACCCGACAGAACTTCCCCCGGCGCCGCGTTCAGGCCATGGCGCCCGATCAGCTTGCCAATTGAAGGCTGATCTTGCAGGAACTCCCACAGTCACCGCACCACCGTTGCCGGGGCGCTGCCTTTACTGGGGTTGCCCAGTTGCCGGGTCGCCCCGGCCAGGCCGCATCAGCGGGACCGTTTAGCTACTGTAGGCGAAAGCTGGAGGACTGTCAACCCTTTTGCCAAGGAATGTTTCCGCGCCGATCGCCGGGGCCGGCGGAAGGGCATCTCCACGCCATCTCACCTCCCTGTGCTAGGATGCGCTTTTGGCGATCCTGTAAAGCGGACAGCTCTGGAGGCGGTCTCCTCATGAAGCTCTACGACACCGCTCACCTGCGCAACCTCGCCGTGGCCGGCCACAGCGGCGGCGGCAAAACCACCCTCGTCGCCGCCGCCCTCTATACCGCCGGCGCCACCTCCGCTCAGGGCCGCATCGAAACCGGCACCACCCCCACCGACTTCGACGAACAAGCGATCCTGCGCCGCTCCAGCATCGCCAGCGCGGTCGCCTTTGCCGAATGGCCGGGGCCGGACCGCGCCCTCTGCAAGCTCAACTTCGTCGATACGCCCGGGCAGACGCTGTTTCAACATGAGGCCGCGGCGGCGCTGGATGTCGTCGATTGCGTCGTCCTGGTCGTCGATGCCGCCAGCGGCGTGCAAGTGCAGACCCTGCGGGCGTGGGAGGCGGCGGCCGCGCACGGGCTGCCCGTCATCGTGGTCCTCGGGCGCGCCGATCACGAGCACGCCGACATTCCAGCCGTGCTGGGGGCCGTGCGCGAGCGCTGGGGCCGCGGGGTGGGCGCGGTGCAGGCGCCCATCGGCGCGCAGCGCGGCTTCCAGGGCGTGATCGATCTGGTGGCCATGTCCGCGCGCCTCTACCCCAGCGCGGGCAGCGGCAAGGCGCGCATTGTCGCCATCGACGACGCCTATGCCGACGCCGCCAAGGCCGGTCACGAAGCGCTGGTCGAGTTGGTCGCCGAAGGCGACGATGCGCTGCTGGAGGAGTTCTTTGACACGGGCACCATCCCGCCCGAGCATCTGCAAGCAGGCTTGCGCGCCGCCTTGCTCGACCGCCGCTTGTTCCCGGTGTTGATCACCGCCGGCGCCGCCAACCTCGGCACCGATGCCCTGCTCGACTTCCTCGCCGCCTACGCCCCCGCGCCCGGTGCGCGCGGCCCGGCCAGCGGTGCTGCCTTGGGCGCCGCCGCCGACGCCGCCCCGCTCACCCGCCCCGTGAGCGATGCCGCCCCACTTTCGTTGTTCGTCTTCAAGACCCTGGCCGACCCCTTCGCCGGACGCCTCAGCCTCTTCCAGGTGCGTTCCGGGCATGTTAAAAGCGACGAGACCGTGGTGAACTTTACCCGTCAAGGCACGGAGCGCTTGGCGCACCTCAGCCTGCCGCAGGGCAAGCTGCTCATCCCGGTGGCCGAGTTGCACGCTGGCGACCTGGGCGTGGTGGCCAAGCTCAAGGAAACCCTCACCGGCGACTCGCTCGGCGATAAATCGGCGCCCATCCTCTATCCTCCGGCGGCGCGGCCGGAAGCGGCCATCCACTTTGCGCTCGAGGCCAAAAGCCGGGCCGACGAGGACAAGGTGGGGCTGGCGCTGCATAAAATGCTCGAGGAAGATGTGGCCCTGCACTTTGACCGTGACGCCTCCACCGGCGAGTTCCTGCTGGGCGGCACCGGCCAGCAGCACGTCGAGATCGCCGTCGCCCGGCTCAAGCAGCGCTATAACGTCGAGGTCAAGCTGCGCGCTCCGCGCGTCGCCTACCGGGAGACCATCCTCGGGCGCGCCGACGTCCAGGGACGGTACAAGAAACAAACCGGCGGCCACGGCCAGTTCGGCGACTGCAAGATCCGCATGGAGCCGCTGGCGCGGGGCGCGGGCTTCGAGTTCGTCAACGAGATCTTCGGCGGCGCCATCCCGCGCAACTTCATCCCCGCGGTCGAAAAGGGCATCCAGGAGAGCGCGCAGCGCGGCTACCTGGCCGGCTACCCGGTGGTCGACTTCCGCGTGGTGCTCTACGACGGCGCCTACCACGACGTCGACTCCAGCGAACTGGCGTTCAAGGTGGCGGGGTCATTGGCGTTCAAAAAAGCCATGGAGCAGGCCCGCCCGGTACTGATTGAACCCGTCATGGAGGTCGAGGTGGAGTCGCCCGACGAGTTCACCGGCGACCTCATCGGCGACCTCAACGCCCGCCGCGGACGCATCGAAGGCATGCTGCCCAGGAACGGCAGCGAACTGATCCGCGCCCAGGTGCCGCTCGCCGAGATGCTCAGCTACCAATCCGACCTCACTGCCAAGACCCAGGGCCGGGGCAGCTTCCATATGCGGTTCTCCCACTACGACCTCGTCCCCGCCCTCCAGGCTGATAAAATCGTGGCCAAGGCGCGCGCCGAGCACGGCCACGCCGCCAGCACCGAAGAGGAATAGACGAGGGATAGACGAGGCATAAAACACCGCATGCACCTCGAAGAAGACGCACCACCGCAACGCCTGGATTATGCCGCCGCCGCCCCCGACGCCGTCCGCGCCATCGCCGGCGTGCAGGCTTACGTCAACCACTGCGGCCTGGATCACGGCCTGCTGGAACTGATCAAGCTGCGCTGCTCCCAGATCAACGGCTGCGCCTTCTGCGTCGACATGCACGCGCGTGACGCCAAGACGGCGGGCGAGACCGACAAGCGCCTGGCGGCGGTCGCCGTCTGGCGCGAATCGCCGCTGTTCACCCGCACCGAGCGCGCCGCCCTCGCCTGGGCCGAGGCGGTGACGCTGGTCTCGGTCGACCACGTTCCCGATGAGGTTCACGCCTGGGTGTCGAAGTACTTCTCCGGCAAGGCGCTGGTGGATTTGACCATGGCCGTCATCGCCATCAACTGCTGGAACCGCCTGGCCATCACCTTCCGCACCCCCACGCCGGTGGACAAGTAGGCGGAAAAGTAGACCTCAACCCTCGACCATCCGGCGCACGTCCTTGAGCAACACGAACAGGTGCATGGAATCGCTCGGCGACGCGATGAAATCGAATCTCTGGTAGAAGTTCCGTGCCTCTTCTGGAGGCAGCTTGGAGATGCCACGAGCAGAGCGGGCATCCCCTGCCGCCAATCGAAGCCCGCCCTCGAGCGACCAGCGGGAGCGCCCAAGCGAAACGTGGCGAGCCACCGTAAGTCTGAGCGGCGCCCGCCGGCTGATTCGTCCAAGCAAATCGCCGCAGGTACCGGTTCAGTTCCTCCCGACCGCAATCGAAGTCATCGAGATGGCAGTCTGCCCAAAGTTTCTCAATCCGCCGTTCCGGGTTCACCTCCGCGGCCCGGCATCGAAGAATCCAGGCTCGTTCAGTAAGCGTTCCAGACGGGGCAGCGGTCGCGGCGGCGCGTCCAACGCCGCCACAAAGGCCTTCCATTGCACGGCGTCAAGCCCAAACCGCCGCCGCTCCGCCAGCGCTTCGTCCGCCCGCGCCAGCGCACTCTCCAGCGCGAACTCGCTCACCGAACACCGCGAGGCCGCCGCCGCCTGTTGCAGCGCGCGCTTAGCCTCGCGTGTTAAACGCAGGTCGAGCTTCTCCGAACGTGTCGCCGTGGTCGCCATGAGAATCCTGTTGTAACCCCAGGGCGGCTCGCCAGACAATGTCAAGACGCCAGGCATCGATGGAATCTACTTCCACCGGGTGTAGACTCGGCGGATGAACCGGATTTAACAGGGAGTCTCACGGCGGCCCTGCTGCCTTGGCTGCAGCCAATATCGTCCGACGCAGCGTGAGGCGGACGTCCAGCTACCGACTTGCGGGACAAGGGAGATGACGGCACCGTCAGTGCCGTGTCAGCGGAAGAAAGCGTTGCGGCACGCGGCGCCGCCCGTCCGCCGCCTACAGCCGTCCCCAGAAGGCGAACGCCACCGCCCCCAGGATGCAGGCGAACGAGCCCACGTAGTTCCAGCGCAGATCCTCGCCCAGATACAGCCAGGCGAACACGGCAAACACGGCGAGCGTGACCACCTCTTGAATGATCTTGAGCTGGTAGGCGTTGAACTCGCCAAAGCCGATGCGGTTGGCCGGCACCTGGAAGCAGTACTCGAAAAAGGCGATGCCCCAGCTCACCAGGATGACCTTCCACAAGGGCACGCTGCGATACTTCAAGTGCCCGTACCAGGCAAAGGTCATGAAGGTGTTGGAAACGATGAGCAGCAGGACGGTGCGCATGATCAGTGCCCGGCGCGCGCGGAGCGCATGCAAGCCGCGCGGAAGCTCTCGAGTCCTGGCGGCATGCGCCGCAGCGCGCCCAGCCGCTGCATGCGCTCCAGCGCGAGTTCGGTAAAACGCAGCGGCAACGCCGCCCCGGTCCGCCGCGGACGGTCGAGCAGGATGGCCGACTCGCCCTCAAACGGCAGCGCCGTCACCCGCCACCCGGCGCCGGCGGCTTCAGCCGCGAGCGCCGCCCACTGCGCGGGGCGCAGATACAGATGCGTCAGCAGGTCGCTGCGCCCCCACTCCAGGCGCCGCTGGGCGGCGGCAATATTGGAGATGAAACAGACCGTGCGCGCCACCCGCGCCACCTCGGCCAGCGCCGCCCGGGCCCCGTCCCCATCGAGATACTGCAGCACCCCGTTGCACCAGACCGCGTCCACGCTGTTAGACGCCAGCGGCAGCGCCCCCACGGCGGCGCGCACGGTAAATTCGCCGCCCCACGCGCGCGCCGCCCAGCGCACCCCGTAGCGGCTGGCGTCGACGCCCACCACCTGGCAGCCGAGGTCGCGGCGCGCGTAGGCGGCCAGCGCCCCCTTGCCGCAGCCCGCGTCCAGCAGGACCGAGGCCCCGCTCAGCTCGATCAGGGCCGAGAGTTGCGCCTCGACAATGGCGAAATAATCGGGGTAGTAACCGTAGCCGCGCACCTCGTCGCCGCCCTTGAGGCCGGGGGCAAATCCGGGGTCCTCGAAGTACTGTTCCTCAAAACCGGTGATGGACGGGGACATGCGCGGTGGCTTGCCAGTTTTTCGCTGGGCCGCTCCCGCTGGTCGCTTGAGAGCGGATTTCGGGCTGCCTCCAGCAAAAGGTTGGCTTATCTTAGCGCACCCCACTCACGTATGATGGGAAACATGCCCGATCTGGTCTGTTTTGGCGAAGCCATGCTGCGCCTCTCGCCGCCGCATTTTCACCGCCTGGAGCAACTCCACCAGCTCGACGCGCACGTCGGCGGCAGCGAGTTCAACGTGGCGGTGGGGGCGGCGCGGCTGGGTCTCGATACGGCTTGGATCACCGCGCTGCCGGACAACCCGCTGGGCCGGCTGGCGCGCAACAAGGCCCGTGAGCACGGCGTGCAGATGCCCGCCACGGTGTGGGCCGCCCACAGCCGTCTGGGACTCTACTTCGTCGAGATGGGCGCCGCGCCCCGGCCCAGTGCGGTGCTCTACGACCGTGCCCACTCCGCCATGGCGGATCTGCAGGCGGGAGCATTCGACTGGCCCGCGATTGTCGCCGGCGCCCGCGCCTTTCATACCTCAGGCATTACGCCAGCACTCGGCCCCGGTCCCGCCGCCGAAGCCGCCACCGCCCTGCGGGCCGCGCGCCAGGCGGGCTGTTTCACCAGCTACGACCTCAACTACCGCAACCGGCTGTGGACGCCCGAGGAAGCCCGCCGCCTGCAAACGCCGCTCATGGAGCACGTCGATCTGCTCATCACCACCGAGGAGGACGCCAGCGTGGTTTTCGGCGTCGCCCCCAAGGACGCCGATCCCACCTACGCCCAAACCGACGCCGATCAGTACCCGCAGGTGGCCCGGGCACTGGCCGAGAAGTTTGGCTTCAAGGCGGTGGCCCTCACCATGCGCAAGAACCCCAGCGTGTGGCGTAACTTTTGGTCTGCGCTCGTGTACGAACACGGCCGCCTCCATCGCTCCGCTGAATATGACCTCGAGGTTGTCGACCGCATTGGGGCCGGCGATGCCCTCGCCGCCGGCCTGCTGTTCTCCTATTTGCGCGATGGAAGCTGGGAGCGGGCGGTGGCTTTTGGCGCGGCTTATTCGGCGCTGAAGCACTCCATCGCGGGCGACTGCAACCTCGCCACCGAGGCCGAAGTCGAGCGGCTGCTCTCCAATCGATCGCTGCGGGTCGCCCGCTAAGAGCCGAGATGACCAAAGCCGACGTCCTCGCCTCAATCCGCTCGAGCCGCCTCATCCCCGTCATTCGCGCCGACTCGGCGGAGCAGGCGGCACGCGCCGCCGAAGCCTTACTCGAAGCGGGCATCCGCACCATCGAGATCACCTTCACCGTGCCCGGCGCGGTGGGCTGCATGGCGGCGCTCGCCAGCCGCCACGGCGACGCCATGGTCGTGGGCGCCGGCACCGTCCTCGACGCCCAACAGTGCGAGGCCGCCATCGACGCCGGCGCGCAGTTCATCGTCAGCCCCAGCCTGCGGCCCGAGGTCATCGCCACCGCCCAGCGCCGCGGCACCACCGTGCTGCCCGGCGCGCTCACGCCCACCGAGGTGCTCACCGCCTGGGAGGCCGGCGCCGATTTCGTCAAGATCTTCCCCTGCGACGCCCTGGGCGGTGCGAGATACATCAAGGCCCTGCGCGGCCCTTTCCCGCACATTGCGTTTGTCCCCACCGGTGGGGTCTCGCTCGAGACCGCGGCCGCCTTCCTGGAAGCCGGCGCCGCCGCGCTCGGCGTCGGCGGCAATCTGGTCAGCCCCGCCGACTGCCGCGCCGGCCACTGGCATGCCATCCGCGACCGCGCCCTCCAGCTGCGCGCCGCCGTGGCCGCCTGTCCTGCCGGGAAATAAGCCCCTTCCAGCGAGCCGCTGAGGATACAATGGAGGAAAGGAGGAAGGGTGTCTACCCTCAACATTAAGGATCCGGAAACGCACCGCCTCGCCACCGCGCTGGCCAAGCGGACGGGACAATCGCTCACTGCAGCCGTGAAACAAGCCATCCAGGAGCGCTTGGCGCGCGAGCGCGCCCGCGCCCAGCGCCACGGCCAGCGGGACGCCGCCCGCTGGATGGCCATGGCCCACACCATCGCCGCTGCGCCGGAGCGGGATCCGCGTTCCGCCGACGCCATCATCGGCTACAACGAGTTCGGCCTGCCCACATGATTGTCGACAGTTCGGCGTTGCTGGCGATCATCTTTCAAGAACCGGAGGCCGAACGCATCGCGCGGGCGATCGCGGACGCGGCGGAACGCAAAATGTCGTGCATGAACTGGCTGGAGTGCCTGATCGTAGTCGAGGCGCGCCGCGGCCCCGAGCAGGTGATGGCGGCCCTGGCCTTGCTCGCAGCCATGCGGATCGAGATGCTGGCTTTCGACGCCGTCCAGATGGAGCAGGCCCGGACCGCCTGGCAACGCTTCGGCAAGGGCCGCCATCCGGCCCGCCTCAATCTCCTCGACTGCTGTGCTTATGCTGCCGCCAACAGCAGCGGCGAGCCGCTGCTGTTCATCGGCAACGACTTCGGCCAGACCGACGTCGACCGCGCCCCCTGGTGATTCCTCGGCCCGTTTAGGGCGCCTTCGGCGGCTCGGGCGCGCGCTTGTCGCGCTTCGACATAAGATCCGGCCATCGCAACCTGCGACGCTATACCTTACGCCGCGTTGATGAATCGCGCAGCATGACTGGAGGACCCACCGGTCTCCATTCAAGCCTGTTGCGCGGTAGGCCGCTACTGGCCGTGGGTTTTGGCGGCGCGCAGCAGGTCCGGTTCGGCTCGGGCCAGATCCGCCGGCAGCATACAGGGCCACAGGTCGACCTTCGCCCCCAGCGCCAGGAAGAAGGGCTCGGCCATGCGGGGGATGTCGGCAGCCTGGGGCAGGTCCACCACCAGCAAGCCCGTGCGCTCGCCGTGCTCGGCATAGAAATAAACCGCCTCCGGTTTGATTTCACCCAAAATCGCCTGCAGGGTCGCGCCCAGTTTGCCCT
>JANWJU010000002.1 GCA_025451775.1 Terriglobales bacterium | reverse complement strand
TGGGCGGGGAGGGGGCAGCCGCGGCCGCGCACCGGCTGTGGCCTCATCTCAACCCGTTGCACCTCGACCTGAGCTTGCAGCGGGCGCGGCAGGCGGCCGCATCGGAGACCGGAGTGGCTTGTACATCGGCCGGCCGCCTTTTTGACGCGGTGGCGGCGCTCATCGGCGTGGCGCCGGAGACGGTGAGCTACGAGGGCGAAGCCGCCATCGCGCTGGAGAACGCCTGCGGCTCGGGTTCGGAGGCCTCCGACGCCTATGCCCTGCCCGATGGGACCGACGCCGCCTTGGTAGCAGAGTTGGACTGGCGCCCCATGATCGCCGCCATCGTAGATGACCTCCAACGCGGAGCCCGCATCGAATCGATTGCCCGGCGCTTCCACCGCAGCTTAACCGAAGCCATGGTGGCCACGTGCGAGGCGGTGCGCGCCGCGCACGGCGTGCAGCGAATCTGTTGCGGCGGGGGCACGTTCCTCAACCGCCGGCTGCTGGGAGGCGCGATGGAGCAATGGCGGGAACGGGGCTTCCAAGTGTTCGTGCCCGAACAGGCCCCGGCCAACGATGGCGGCTTGGCGTTGGGGCAGGCGGTGGTGGCACGGGCCCTGCTGGCGGAGGCCAACTCATGTGTTTAGCCATACCGGGCAAAGTGGTGAGCGCCTTCGAGGCGGGGGGGCTGCCCATGGCACGGGTGCAGTTTGGCGCGGTGACGCGCGAGGCCTGCCTCGCCTACGTGCCGCAGGCGGTGGTGGGCGACTACGTGCTGGTGCACGTGGGCTTCGCCATCAGCCGCGTGGATGAAGCCGAGGCGCTGCGCACCTTCGAGCTGCTGCGGGAAATGGACCAGCTCACTGAGCTCGACGCGCCCGCCGTCGTGGCAATCGACGCGCCCGCCGTCGGCGACCTCCTCGCCGGAGTCCCCCCATGCCCATAGCCTACCTGGACGAGTACCGGGACCGGGCGCTGGCCGAACGCTTGGTGGCCCAGATCCGCAAGGTGCAGACCCGGCCCTGGGTGTTGATGGAGATGTGCGGCGGCCAGACCCACTCCATCGTAAAGCACGGCCTCGACCAGATGCTCGAGGCGGCGCTGCCGCACACGCTCGAGCTGGTGCACGGGCCGGGCTGCCCGGTGTGCGTGACCTCGCTGGAGATGATTGACAAGGCGCACGCCATCGCCCAGCGCCCGGAGGTCATCTTCTGCTCGTTTGGCGACATGCTGCGCGTGCCGGGCTCGCGCGGCGACCTGTTCCGCCTGCAGGCCCAAGGCGCCGACATCCGCGTCGTCTACACCCCGCTGGACTGCCTCAAGCTGGCGCGCCAATACCCGGCGAAGCAGATCGTGTTCTTCGCCATCGGCTTCGAGACCACCGCTCCCGCCAACGCCATGCTGGTCTACCGCGCCCACGCCGAGAAGCTCGACAACGTCTCGGTGCTGGTCTCGCACGTTTTGGTGCCGCCGGCGATCGCCAACATCCTGCAGTCGCCCGCCAACCGCGTGCAGGGGTTCCTCGGCCCCGGACACGTTTGCGCCATCATGGGCTACCGCGAATACGAGCCCATCGCCAGCCGCTTCCAGGTCCCCATCGTGGTCTCGGGCTTTGAGCCCCTGGACATCCTGCAGGGCGCGCTCATGACCGTACGCCAGTTGGAGGCCGGCAAACACACGGTCGAGAACCAGTACGCGCGCATCCTCAACCGCGATGGCAACCCGGCAGCGCGCCAACTGGTCTATAGCGTCTTCGAGACCTGCGACAAGAAGTGGCGGGGCGTGGGCGCCATCCCCAAAAGCGGCTACAAGCTGCGCTGGGAGTACCGCGACCACGACGCCGAGCGGCGCTTCCAGGTGGCCGAAATCGATACGCTCGAAAGCGACCTCTGCATCAGCGGCCAGATTTTGAAAGGCATCAAGAAGCCGCACCACTGCCCGGCGTTTGGCACCGCCTGCACGCCCCTGCATCCGCTGGGCGCCACCATGGTTTCGGCCGAGGGCGCCTGCGCCGCCTACTACGCCTACGGACGGCATCTGCAGCCGTCAATGACAGGCGCGGGCGGGCCCGGCCGGGGGCCCCATACGCCCCAGCCTGGCCCGCCCGCCACCTAGCCAGGAGACCACCATGACCACCCCGACGCCCACCGTTCCTTTCACGACCTCGGCCGCTGCCCACGATCAGGATCCCTGGCGCACCAAGGTGTTGCGCAAGTGCGGCGAATCGGTCGAGGTGAAACAAAAGTTCTTCGACGCCTACGCCGACCGCATCGGCGAGTTGAGCCAGCGCATGGCGCAGAGCTTTGCCCAGGGCGGCAAACTTTGGGTCATGGGCAACGGCGGCTCGGCTTGCGATGCCCAACACGTGGCGGTGGAGTTCATCCACCCCATCCTCGAAAAGCGCAAACCGCTGCCGGCGCTTGATCTGGTCAGCCAAGCGGCGGTGGTCACCGCCATCTCCAACGACAAAGATTTTGCCAAGATTTTCGTCGACCAACTCGATCTGTGGAGCCACGCTGGCGACATGGTGCTGGCGCTGACCACCTCCGGGCACTCGCCCAACCTGGTCTACGCCCTGGAGCGGGCCCGCGCCCATGGCATGCTCACCATCGCCTTCAGCGGCAAGGACGGCGGGCGGGTGCAGGACGTGGCCGAGTACTGCTTTACCGTGCCCAGCTTCAGCATCCACCGCATCCAGGAGTCGCACGTGGCCCTGCTGCATATCCTCTGGGACCTGATCCACGTGGCGCTGGGCGAAGAGGACGTGGTCTGAACCCACGGCAACCCCATGAACACAGCCTCCTCGCCCACGCCATCACTGGTCAACCTCACCTGTCCGCTGCCGCTCACCGAAAAGGAACGGATCGTACTCGGCCACGGCGCCGGCGGCAAGCTCACCGCCGCGCTGATCGCCGAGCTGTTCCAACCCGCCTTTCACAACCCCACGCTTGATCGGCTCGACGACCAGGCCGTGCTGGCGCTGCCCGCCGTTAGCGCCGGCGGACGGCTGGCGCTGACCACCGACAGCTTCGTCGTCACCCCCATCTTTTTCCCCGGCGGCGATATTGGGTCGCTCGCCGTGCACGGCACCGTCAACGACCTCGCCATGGGCGGCGCACGGCCGTTGTGGCTGGCGGCGGCATTTATTTTAGAGGAGGGGCTGGCGCAGGCCGACCTGCGGCGCATCGTCGCCTCCATGGCCGCGGCGGCGCGCGCTGCCGGGGTCGAGATTGTGACCGGCGACACCAAGGTGGTCAATCACGGTAAAGGCGATCAGATCTTCATCACCACCACCGGCGTGGGCTGGGTCCCGGAGGGCGTGCACCTCTCCAGCAACCAGGCCCGGCCCGGCGACCGCATCCTGGTGAGCGGGACCATCGGCGATCACGGCATGGCCATCCTGTCGCAGCGCGAGGGACTCGCATTCGAAGAGCCCATCCTGAGCGACTCGGCGGCGCTGCACACGCTCGCCGCCGCCGTCATCGACGCCGCCGGCGGCCATCTGCGCTGCCTGCGCGATCCCACCCGCGGCGGACTGGCTACCGCGCTGCATGAGATCGCCGAGCGCTCAGGGGTGGGCATGTTGCTTGAGGAAAAACACATTCCGGTGCGCGAACTGGTGCACTCGGCCTGCGAACTGCTGGGCATTGATCCCCTCTTCGTCGCCAACGAGGGCAAGCTGGTCGCCATCGTCGCCCCCGAGGCGGCCGCGGCGGCGCTCGCCGCACTGCGCGCCCACCCGCTGGGCGAGAACGCCTGCCTGGTGGGTGAGGTGCGGAGCGAGCACCCCGGCATGCTCATGCTGCGGACGGAAGTGGGCGGTACGCGCGTGCTCGACACGCTATTTCACGAGCAGCTTCCCCGCATCTGCTGACGACAACTTTCAGCCCGGCGGGCAGGCATCCAGCCGGATTGTTCGCAACATCGGGGGAAGTATCATGCCGCCCAAGCAACCCACGCCCACGCCCCCGGCACGCGAGGCGACCGCGCCGCCGCCCGCCGGCAACAGCCCCACCGCCGTCCCCACCGATGTCCATATCCTCTGGATCAACGCCGGGTTGAGCTGCGACGGCGACTCCGTCTCCGTCACCGCCGCCACGCTGCCCAGCATCGAGGACGTGGTTCTGCAGGGCCTTCCCGGGCTGCCCAAGGTGCACATGCACAACCCCGTGCTGGCCACCGAGGTGGGCGAGGAGTTCCTGGCGCCGTTCCGCGCCGCCGCGCGCGGCGAGTTGGGAGCGCCCTATGTGCTGGTGGTCGAGGGCTCGATCCCCAACGAGAAGGTCAAGGCCGAAGGCTACTGGGCCGGGTGGGGCGAGGATCTGGAGACGCGGCAACCCATCTTGACCTGCGATTGGATCGACCAGTTGGCGCCGGGTGCGGTCGCTGTCATCGCCATCGGCACCTGCGCCGCCTACGGCGGCATCCACGCCATGGCCGGCAACCCCACCGGCTGCATGGGTCTCGCCGATTACCTGGGCTGGGAGTGGCGCTCGGCGGCGGGGCTGCCGGTGATCAACGTGCCCGGCTGCCCGGTACAGCCGGATAACTTCATGGAGACGGTGACTTACCTGCTCTACCAGGTGGCGGGCATGGCGCCCATGATTCCGCTGGACAGCATGCTGCGCCCCACCTGGCTGTTTGGCAAGACCGTGCACGAAGGCTGCGACCGCGCCGGCTACTACGAGCAGAGCGATTTCGCCAGCGAGTACGGTTCGCCCAAATGCCTGGTGCGGCTGGGCTGCTGGGGGCCGGTGGTGAACTGCAACGTTCCCAAGCGCGGCTGGATGGACGGCGTCGGCGGCTGCCCCAACGTGGGCGGCATCTGCATGGCGTGTACCATGCCCGGGTTCCCGGACAAGTTCATGCCCTTTATGGACGAGCCCCCCGGCTCGAGCGTCTCCATCGCCATGGGTGCGCCCTATGGCCGCATCATCCGCACCCTGCGCGGGTTCACCAACGCCAGCGGAAACCGGGAGACGAAGTGGCGCCACCGCGGCGACCGCCTGACCACCGGCTACCAGGAAACCGTGACCACCAGCAACTAATCCGGCATAAGGAGCCCCACCATGGCCACCACCACGCTCCCGACCACGACCCCACAATTAATCGAGATGAATTTCGATCCCATCACCCGCATCGTCGGCAACCTCGGCATCTACACCAAGATCGACTTTGCCAGCCGCCAGGTGGCGGAGTGTTACTCGACCAGCTCGGTGTTCCGCGGCTACAGCGTCTTCATGAAAGGCAAGGACCCGCGCGACGCCCACTTCATCACCAGCCGCATCTGCGGCATCTGCGGCGACAACCACGCCACCTGCGCCAACTACGCGCAGCAGATGGCGTTTGGGGTGAGGCCGCCGCCGCTGGGCGAGTGGATCGTCAACCTGGGCGAGGCGGCCGAGTACATGTTCGACCACTGCCTCTACCAGGACAACCTGGTGGGGGTCGATTTCTGCGAAACCATGGTCCGGCAGACCAATCCGGGGGTGTGGGAGAAGGCGCAGAGGACCGAGGCGCCGCACGCCGAGGTGCACGGCTTCAAGACCATCGCCGACATCATGACCGCGCTCAACCCCTTCACCGGCAGTTTTTACCGGGAGTCGCTCGAGAAGAGCCGGCTGACGCGGGAGATGTTCTGCCTGATGGAGGGCCGGCACGTGCATCCCTCGACGCTCTATCCGGGCGGGGTAGGCACGGTGGCGACGACGCAACTGTTCACCGACTACCTGACCCGGCTGATGAAGTACGTCAGCTTCATGAAGCGCGTGGTGCCGCTGCACGACGACCTGTTCGACTTTATTTATGAGGCGCTGCCGGGCTACGAGAAGGTGGGGCAGCGGCGCATCCTGCTGGGGTGCTGGGGCGCGTGGAACGACCCCGGTTACTGCGATTACAAGTACGAGCACATGAGCGCTTGGGGAAAACGGATGTTCGTCACCCCCGGCGTGATCGTCGACGGCACGCTGGTAACCAACGACTTGGTGGACATCAACCTGGGCATCCGTATCTTGCTGGGCAGCTCCTACTACGAGGACTGGGCCAACCGGGAGACGTTCGTCAGCCACGACCCGCTGGGCAACCCGGTGGACCAGCGCCATCCCTGGAACCAGACCACCACGCCGCGGCCGCAGAAGCGCAACTTCGAAGGGCGCTACACCTGGGTCATGTCGCCACGCTGGTACCACAAGGCGACCGGCGAGTACCTGGCGCTCGATACCGGCGGCGGGCCCATCGCCCGGCTCTGGTCGACGGCGCTGCAGGAGCTGGTCCAAACCCCGTATGTGCGATCCACCGGGACGAGCGTCACCATCGATTTGCCGCGCACCATCGACCGGCCGGCGGCGAGGTTCGAGTGGAAGATCCCGCAGTGGTCGAACGCCATCGAGCGGGACCGGGCGCGGACTTACTTCCAAGCCTACGCGGCGGGCATGGCGTTGTACTTTTGCGAGCGGGCGATGGAGACGCTGCTGGGCGGCGATGCGCGCACCTGGTCGCCGTTCACGGTGCCGGAGGAGGCCATCGGGTGCGGCTTCCACGAGGCGGTGCGGGGCGTGCTCAGCCATCACGTCGTCATCCGCGGCGGCAAGATCGCCAACTACCACCCCTATCCGCCCACGCCATGGAACGCCAGCCCCCGCGATCACTACGGCACGCCGGGACCTTACGAGGATTCGGTGCAGAACACACCCATCTTCGAGGAGAACGGGCCGGAGAAGTTCAAGGGCATCGATATCATGCGCGCCGTACGCAGCTTCGACCCCTGCCTGCCCTGTGGCGTCCACATGTCGCTCGGCCAGGGACGCGTGCTCGAGGTGCGGCATTCGCCCATGTTCGGGCTGATGCAGCCCTAACGCTACGCCCGCACGGGAGCCCAAATGACGGAGCCCGAGTTGGAAGCGGCCACCCGCCGCATCGAGTACTTGGCGGCGCGCTGCGAGGCGATCGGCGATGCGCAGTTGCGCGCTGACGTGCTGGAGTTGATGGGACGCATCCTGGAATTGCACGGCTCTGGGTTGCGCCGGATGCTCGCCGCCGTCGATGCAGCCCCCCACCTGGAAGCCGCGCTGGCGGCGTGGGGCCGGGATGCCGAGGTTGCCGGGTTGTGCGAGTTGCACGGCGTGGCCATCCCCCGCCGGCGGGCGCCTGCAGCGCCCGGATTTGTACCGCTGGAAGAGTTGACACTGCGTTAAACGAGGAGTCTGACATGCCCGAGCCGCTACCTCACATCCCGTCTTCAACGGAGACCATTTCCGCCCCCAAAACCCGCCGCCGCCCCCATGGGGTCAACGTCGTCCCCCCTCACGGGTTGCGCGTGGGACGTCCCGACGTCCGTATCGACACCCCCTCACACACTTCCGGCACGACCAAAGGCGAGCAGGTCGTGCTCAAATCCCCGGAGAAGGGCCGCACCACCAAGGCGCGCACGGCGCGCAGTTCCACCTCCATCAACCCTTCCCTGCACGGCCTCATTGATGCGCGCATGCCGCATCTCCCGCCGGCCTAGCTGGGAGCAGGTCGCAGGCGCCTCCGATGCCCACCTCCGCCATCACCGCGCTGCAGCGGCTGTTGCCGCCCGCTGCCGTCGCACCGCCGCCGCGGCCGCAGGCCGACGACCGGTGCGAGCTGTGTGCACAGCCGCTGGCGGAACGGCACGAGCACCTGCTCGATCTCGACAGCCGCCGCATCGGCTGCGCCTGCACCGGCTGCGCCCTGCTGTTCGATAATTCATGGCGCGGGCCCCAGCACGGCGGCGCGGGGCCGGTGCGGCAGAATTGGCGGCGGCTGCCGCGGGACCGCACCTACCTGCCCGGGCTCACCCTCGCCGGCGCCGAGTGGGCCAGCTTGGGGATACCCATTCAATTGGCATTCATCTCGACCATCTCCCCGACGAACACGAGGCCCAGCGCGGTAACCGCCGCCTATCCCAGCCCGGCGGGGGCGGTGACGGCGGAGATCGATCCCGATGTCTGGGCGGCGATCGTGAACGCGCACCCCGAGCTGCGCTCGCTCACCGCGGATCTGGAGGCGCTCTTGATCGACCGCATGAGCGATCCGCGCGGCTGCTACATCATCCCCCTCGACGATGGCTATCGCCTGACGGGGCTGATCCGCCAAGCGTGGACGGGCTTCACCGGCGGCGCGGAGGTGAAACGCAGGCTGGCGGCGTTCACCCAGGGGATACGCGCCCAGAGGCGACCGGCCGAGGAGGTCCTGCGTGGCTGAGCTGCACTTTTTTATCGAGGGCATCACCCCGCGCGCGCAGACGTTCACGCCCGCGCTGACCATGCAATTACGCATCGTCAACGGCGCGCCCGAACCGGTCCACGCGCTGCTGCTGCGCTGCCAGGTGCAGATCGACGCGCCCCGGCGCCGCTACGGCCGCGGCGAACAGGAGCGGCTGGCGCCGCTGTTCGCCGAACCGGAACGCTGGGATCAGACGCTGCGCCCGCTGCACTGGCAAATCGTCACCGCCCTCGTCGGGGGCTTTATCGGGACCACGATCACGGAGGTGGATCTGGCCTGCAGCCTGGACTTCGGCCTCGCCGCCACGCAGTATCTGGCCAGCGCCGAGCAGGAACCGGTACCGCTGCGCTTGTTCTTCAGCGGGACCCTGTTTTATCGTCCGCCAGAACCGGCTGCGGCTGCGGTGCAGGCGGCGCCCATCGACTGGAATCTGGAGGCGGCCTACCGCATGCCGGCGGCGGCGTGGCGGGAGGCCATCACCGCCTGCTGCGGCGCTACCGCGTGGCTGCCGTTGCAGCAGGATGCGTTCGCGCGTCTACTGCGGTTCCGGAGCGTGGCTGGCCATAGCAATTGGGAGCAAACCATCGAAGCGCTGCTGCCCGAGGCGGCAGCCCAGCGCACGGAGGCGGCGTGAGCACGGCAGCGGCACTCGATTGGCGCGTGTTCCAACCCATCGCTACGACCGTGCTGTACGAGGGGCATATCCTCTACCCCTACCGCCCCAGCGCCCTCAAGAACCGGCAGCAGTGGAACTTTGGCACCCTCTTTCCGCCGGCGTGGCGCGAGGAACCATCCGCGCTCGCCATGCAAGTCCTGATCGAGGGCGATGTTGGCGGCGACGCAGCTCCCGTGGTCGAACTCCGGCTGTGCTTCCTGCTGGGCGGCGAGGAATACGCCGTCGGCTCGGGCACCACCGTGCTGGGCGGGGTTCGCTGCCAGCTCGATTGGCAATTGGAGGCCATGACGGGGATCGATGCGGGGCTATGGAAGCTGTCAGCACATGCCGCCAACCTCACCACAGCCCCCGCCGACGCTAGCCGGGAAGCCATGCTGGAGTGGGCCTTGCAATCGGCGCACCTGCGCTGCGGCGTCCGTGCCGGGGCGTTCGTCTCCGCCCAGGATCCGGGGCTGCACCAGCAGGCCGCCGACACTTGCCGTTGCCAGGGCGTCTACCCGGTCCTGATCGGCCCGCCCGGGGAGCGCCGGTATCTACTCGCCGCACCCATAATCCTCGAGGACCACCCCCGCATCGCCCCCCAGAGCCAGGGCGACTTCTGCGACGCCACCGAGATGGACGAGTTGCTCACCCTGCGGGTGGCAACGCTCACCGCGGCGGAAAAAGCCGAAGTCCGCGCCGCGGGCGGCGCCGCGCTCGCCATCCTCGAACGCTGCGAGCGCAGTGGCGCGCTCGATGGTTTGCATGCCGGCCTCGACGCCAAGCCGGCGTGGGAGGCGTTTACTGCCCCGCCGGAGATGGTGCGCGTCGGCGCTGCCGAGGTGCGTGTCGGCGACCGCGTCCGTATCCGGAGCGGCGACCGTCCCGGCCGTGACCTGTTCGATCAGGTCCTGGACGGCCGCATCGCCCGCGTGCAAGCGATCGAGCAGGATCTCGAGGGCGCCCTCCATTTGGCAGTCGTGGCCGAAGATGATCCCGGCCGTGACCTGGGCGAGTTACGCCAAACCGGCCACCGCTTCTTCTTCTCCCCCACCGAGGTCGAGCCGCTATGAGCCGCGTGCTCATCGCCGGCATCGGCAATATCTTCCTGGGCGACGACGCCTTCGGGGTCGAGGTGGCGCGCCGTTGTGCGGCGCGGGACTGGCCTGGCCGCGTGGTCGTGCGCGAGTGCGGCATCCGCTGCCTGGATCTGGCCTTCCTATTGCTCGATCCCTGGGACCTCGTGATCGCCGCCGATGCAGTGGCGCGCGGAGGCGAGCCCGGCACCCTCTATGACATCGCGTTCGATCCCGGATCGGAGGCGCCGGCCGGGCTCGACCCGCACCGCGCCGGACTCGACCAGGTGGTGGCGTGGACGCAAAGGCTGGGAGCGGCGGCGCTGCCGCCCATGCGGCTGATCGGCTGCGAGCCGTGCTCCTTCGCCCCGGGCGCGCTCAGCCCCGTGGTCGAGGCGGCCTGCGCCCCGGCCTTGGACATGATCGCCGCCATCGTCCATCAGATTCAGGTTCAGGAGGTAGTCCAGTCATGAAGAAGGTCATATGTTTTTCCGTTCTTGCCGCCGTGGCCGCTTTGGCAGTCACAAAGTTTGGCCCAGACTTCCGGCGCGAATTGAAGATCTACTCGATGTAGCCCATGCACGAGCTGTCGCTGGCGATGAACCTGATCGAGGCCATCGAAGAAGTGATCGAGCAGGAGTGCGCCCAGCGCGGCGGCCTGCGGGTGCGGGCCGTACGCCTGCGCGTTGGCGCCCTCTCCGGTGTCAGTGCCGATGCCTTGGCCTTCGCCTATGAATGCGCCTGCGAAGGCACCGGCCTGGCGGGCACGCGCCTCACCGCCGAGGCGACCGCGGGGTCCGAGTTGGAGATCGTGGGACTGGAGGTGGATCCATGAGGGTACCCTCGCCGCCGGAGGCACAGGTGGCCCCGGCGCGCATTGTCGAAGTCCGGCGCAGCTTGTTGAAAGCCAACGATCTGCGTGCCCGGGAGTTGCGGCAACGCTTCACCGCCGCAGGCGTGCGGGTCGTCAGCCTGGTGTCCAGCCCGGGCGCCGGCAAAACCGCCCTGCTCGAGGTCATGCTCACCCGTCTGCGGCGCACCCACGCCGCCGCCGCTCTGGTCGGCGATCTCGCCACCGACAATGATGCCGTACGCCTGGCCCGGTCCGGCGCCCCGGTGCGCCAGATCAACACCGGCAACCTCTGCCACCTGGAAGCGCGCATGGTGGAGGAGGGGTTGGCGGGCTGGGATCTAGGCGCGTTGGATGTCCTGTTCCTGGAGAACGTGGGCAACCTGGTGTGCCCCTCGGCCTATGACTTGGGCGAGGCCGAGCGCTGGGTGCTCCTCTCGGTCACCGAGGGCGAAGACAAACCACTCAAGTACCCCACCATCTTCAACACCGCCGATGTGGCCGTGATCACCAAGCTCGATCTCGCCGCCGCTGCCGGCTGCGACTTGGCGCGGCTGCGGACCAACATCGCCAAGGTCCGCCCCGGCATGGCGATCATCGAGGTCTCGGCACGCACCGGCGCGGGGCTGGAGCGGTTACTGCAATGCGTCCTTAGGTGGCGATGATGCCGACCACCTTAGCCCCTCCCACCCCCCGGATCAGGCTACGGCGCCGGGTCGCGGTGTTGTACGCCGCGCTGCTCGCCGCCAACGCCGCCGCCTGGCTGTGGGCTTTCACCGCCTTCCGCCCCGCGCCGGTGCTGCTGGGCACGGCCCTGCTCGCCTATAGCCTGGGACTGCGGCACGCGGTAGACGCCGATCACATTGCCGCCATCGATAACGTCACGCGCAACCTGATGCAGCAGGGCGAACGCCCGGTTACGGTGGGGTTGTGGTTTTCACTCGGACACTCGACCGTGGTCGTGGCCGGCGCCACCGCCATCGCCGCCACGGCGCTGACGCTGCAACACCGCTGGGCCACGGCGGTCGCCATCGGCGGCGTGCTGGGAACGTTGGTATCGGCGGTGTTTTTGTTGGCCATTGCGGCCGCCAACTGGGTGGTGCTGGCCAGCGTCCGGCGGGCATTCCAGCAGGCGCGGCGGGGCGAATCCTATCAGGAAAGCGAAACCGAACTGATGTTCGGCAACCGTGGCTTGCTGGCGCGGCTGTTCCGCCCGGTGTTCGGCATGGTGCGGCGCAGCCGGCACATGTACCTGGTAGGCCTGCTGTTCGGGTTGGGCTTCGATACCGCCACCGAGGTGGGAGTGCTGGGACTGGCGGCGGTGGAAGCGGCCAAGGGGATGCCGTTCTGGGAGATCCTGGCGTTCCCGCTGCTGTTCGCCGCCGGCATGGCGCTCATTGATGCCACCGACAACCTGCTGATGCTCGGCGCCTACGGCTGGGCATTCGCCCAACCGGTGCGCAAGCTGTACTACAACCTCACCATCACCGCCGTCTCCATCCTGGTGGCGGCGGCCGTGGGCGGCCTCGAGGTGTTGGGATTGGTGGCGGGCGCGGTGCCGTTCCAGGGCGTGTTCTGGAGCAGTGTGCGCCGCCTGAACGCCAACTTCGCGGTGCTCGGCTACAGCATCATCGGCCTGTTCGTGGTCTGCTGCCTGGTGTCGGTCGGGGTTTACAAATGGAAACGCTTCGGCGAGCTGCCAACGCCCGAGCCGCGCGCGGGGGAAGGGAGCGACCCATGCCTCCCAATTCGGAACGACAACCAGCTCTTTCGCCTAAAGATCGCGCCCACCCAGCAACTCTGAATTGCGCTAGTCTCATCTCCCGGCCATGCGCACCACCTACGCGCTCACCCAACCTTGCTGCGCCGGCTTTGACCAGTTCCTCCGCGCTTACCTCGAGCGCGAACGCCCCACCCGCGTGGCCGACTTGGGTGGGGGCGCCAATCCGCTGCTCGATCCCGCCAGCCTGCATCGCTTCCAACTCGACTACACCGTCCTGGACATATCGCAAGCGGAGCTGGACAAAGCCCCCGCCGGCTATCGCACGCTGCAAGCGGATTTGGCGGCGCCTGGGTTCCGCTGGGAGCGCCCCGGATTCGATCTGGTTTTTAGCCGCATGCTGGCCGAACACGTCCCCGATGGAGCGCGGTTCCACGGTAACGTCTGGCAGTTGTTGGCCCCGGGCGGTTTGGCGCTGCACTGCTTTCCGACGCTCTATTCCCTGCCGTTTGTCTTCAACCGCGTGATCTCCGACCGCCTGTCGGATTGGCTACTGGATCGCATTCAACCGCGCAACCGCTACCAGTACGCCAAATTTCCCGCCTACTACTCCTGGTGCCGGGGGCCGAGCGCGGCGCAACTGCGGCGGTTCACCGCCCTAGGTTATGAGATCGTCGAGTACCGCGGCCTGTTCGGCCACTCCTACTTCGAGGCCATCCCGTGGTTGGACCGGCTGCAGCGCCGCGCCGCCACGCGCCGCCTGCAACACCCGCAGCCGCACCGCACCAGCTACGCCTTCGTGGCGCTGCGCAAGCCACTGCCGCCGCCCGCGCCCACCTCCGCCCGGCGCTTCAGTGAGCATCACGCCGAACTCGTACGGTGAAGCTCGCCTCACCGATCACGCTCGCGCTCATGCTGCTGCCCGCAATTGGCGCCGGCGGCGCTCTCAATTTCATCCGGGCGCCGTTTCTGCCGCGCTTCACCAGCCCGAGCGCGGCTTGGCTGTACTCGCCCCCCCGCGGCGCTCATCGCGATATCTCGGCCCTCGCCGCCACCCTGACCTTCAGCGTCAACACCCACGCCGAAGGCTTCGACTACCCGGTGCAGTACACCGACGGCAGCCACGGTTGCACCCTCTTCACCGACACCCTGCGCTACGACCTGCACGACCGTACCTGCGTGCCCAATCCAGCTGCCGGCTACGCCCCCTCACATGGCGGCTGGGGCGCCAACGACGGCCATCTCGTCGTGGTCGACACCTGCACCGGCAATTACTACGACTTCTGGAAACTGGAGGTGGACGCCGCGGGCCGCCCGCTCCGCACCAATGTGGGCGCCATCTTTACCGGTAACTTGGCCACCAGCAATGGCACGCCCGGCTCGACCGCGGCCGGCATCACCGGTCTGGCAGGTGATATTCTGCCGGGCGAATTGGACTGCGCCACCTGCCTCAATCACGCCCTCAACGCCGCCATCCCAGGGCTGATGAACAGCAGCCGCGTGGGCCACCAATTCCCCGCCACCAAAACCGACGGGCGCGGCCACGGCATTTTTCGCGAAGGCGCCAAGATCCGCTTCGACCCGCGCGTGGACGTCGCCACCCTGCCAGCCTCAACCGCGGCCCGTGCCATCCTGCGCGCCTTGCAACTCTATGGCGGCGCCATTACCGATCAGAGCGGCGGGAAAGGCATCGGGTTCTACTCCGCGCTCGCCGCACCCCCGGATCTCACCGGACTCGATCTCATCCGTCAACACCTCTGGATTTATTACTGAGGCGGCATCGGTGGTTTTCTCCACCGAGCTAAGCGATTCCTCGGCTGGGTCCTTGCCGGCAGCGCACCTAGGCTGGATTTAACAAATCCCTGCGCCCTCGTCCGGAAGGTCTCCTTGCCACAATTCAGTCTTCGTTCTCTCTCCCTGGGGCTATGCCTCGCCCTGTCCGCCACCGTTGCCTTCAGCATGGCCGCCTGCGGCGGTCAGCCCGCGATCGGAGCAAAAGCCGCGGCCCAATCCGCTGCTTCGCCAGCATCCTCCCAGCCGGCGGACCCGCCAGCCGCGGCACCCGCCGCCAATACAGGGGCGGCGGCGCGGCTGTTCTCCGGCTCTGGGGCGGCGTGGTTGTATACAGCGCCCACCGGGTCGGGCCTCAACATCAGCTCCATCACCTCCGGGATGCGCTTCAAGGTCAACGCGCACGATGGCGGCTTCGATTACCCCATCCAATACGCCGATGGCTCGCTGGGCTGCACCACCTTCACCGATACGCGCATCTACGGGCGCAACGATAAGTACTGCGTGCCCAATCCGCCAGGTGGATTTAAGCCATCAACCGGAGCCTGGGGCGCCGACGACGGGCATGTGGTGGTGATTGACACTGCCGCCGGCGTCTACTACGACCTCTGGAAGCTGTACCTGGATGGAAACGGCAAGCCGCAGAGCACCAACATCGGCGAAATCGCGAGCGGCAGCATGAATGGCAACGGCGCTCCTGGCACCACCGCCGCCGATCTGACCGGCGCGGCCGGCGACATCATGCCCGGTGAGCTCGACTGCGCGGACTGCCTGCAGCATGCGCTCAGCATGGTCGTGCCCGGCAACCTGAACAGTCCGCAAGTGGGCACCCAGGCGCCGGTGGCCAAGACCGATGGCAGCGTCGGCGGAGCGGTTTTCCGCGAAGGCGCCAAGATTCGCCTCGATCCCAACCTCAACGTCGATAGCCTGCAGGCTTCAACCGCCGCCAAGGCGGTAATGAAGGCGCTGCAGCGTTACGGGGGCGTGATCACCGACCAGACGGGCGACAGCGGCATCCTCATGTACTCCGACCTGGCCACCACTCCAGACACCAGCGGACTGGATCAGATCGGCGGACATTTGTACCTGTACTACTGACACGGCCGGCAGCGGCTGCATACGCGGGGTGAGCCTGAGGCTCACCCCGTTTTTTTTTGCCCTCGCTTCAGTAGTTTGCTGGAGTCGTTCGGCGCGGCTCACAACCTACTCTCCTACCAACGATCGTTGCGCTGCTTCGTCGGAAACGAGGGTTCACATTGAGTCATCGCGCTTCTCTCCGACGCAGCCTGTCTCTAGGGCTCGCCACCGCCGCCGCAGGCCTCTATGTCGGCTGTGGCGGGACCGCTGCCGTCAGCGCCAATGCTGCTCCGGCCGCTAGTATTTCCCCCGCCGCGGTCACACTGTCCGCTGGACATTGGGCCGGCTTCAGCGTACACACGGACTGGGCGGAGCCATCCACTGTGCAATGGACCGCCTCCGGCGGCACCTTTACCGCCGACAGCGACGACTCGGGCGCCACCGGCAGATTCGTGGCCGGCAGCCATCCCGGGACTTATACCATCACGGCGTTCGGCGACCACCACGGCCACTGGAGCAGCACCGCCACAGTGATCGTGACGCCGCCTCCAGTGACCACCCCGCCGCCGGTGACCACTCCGCCGCCGCCGGTGACCACCCCGCCGCCGCCGGTGACCACCCCGCCTCCGCCGGTGACCACCCCGCCTCCGCCGGTAACCACACCGCCACCGCCGGTGACCACGCCACCTCCGGTGACCACGCCACCTCCGGTAACCACTCCGCCGCCGCCGGTGACCACACCGCCACCGCCGGTGACCACGCCACCTCCGGTGA
>JANWJU010000001.1 GCA_025451775.1 Terriglobales bacterium | reverse complement strand
TGGGCAGTGTCAGCAGCAGCGGCTCGAACTCGCTCTCCACCTCCCGGATCTGGACCTCGAGCTCGGCAATCTCGGCGCCCAGCGCGCGGGCGCGGGCCATCAGGTTCACAACTTCGGCTTCTTGCGCCGGATCGGCAGCCTGCCCCTTGCTGGCGCGTTTCACCCGGGACACTTGCTCGGAGGCTTGGTTGCGCTCCTGTTTCAGCGCGTCCGCCCGCTGAATCAGACCGCGCCGGCGCTGGTCCAGGGCGCGCAGGCGCTCCAGGTCCACGCTGACGCCGCGCTGGCCCAGCATGGCTTCGATCTCCTCCAAGTGGCCACGGACATATCCGGCATCCAGCATGACCTAGTGTAACCAATGTCCAGCCAATCTCGGGTGGCCCCAACCGGCAGCGTAGCGCGATAATTGAGGTGTGATGGAGGTCGAGCAACATCCCAAGGTGACCGCCGATCTCTGGACCGTCACGCCCGAGAAGATCGCCGCCGTGGTGGCGAGCCTGGCGGAGTTCGCCCCATCGACATCCTGGTGATCTCGGAATCCGAAGCCGCCGGCGCGCTGAACAACCGCCACGGCGTGCTGGGGCCGGCGCTGCGCGAGGGCAAACTCGCCTATGAGGCCCCGCGATGATTGAATTGCTGCTGCCACCGCAATGGCTGGTTAGGTGCCGCCGCCACTTGGCGGCGGCGAATATCCTTGAGGTCCAACCGCCTGATCTCGCCGCCGGCGTTGGTTTTCTCGCTCAACAATGCGCCGAGTGCGCCCTGAAAGCGGTGCTGATATGGCGGGAGGCCGATCTGCCGCGCACCCACGATCTCGGAGATCTGCTCAGCCGGATCCGGACCGCCGGGGTCGATGTTCCTCCGGAGCTGCTGGAGCTGGCGGCGCTCGCCGCTTTCGCGGTGGAACTGCGGTATGCCGCCCCCGATACCGTGAACGTGGAGAGCGCCCGCACCGCCACCCGTTTGGCCCCGGCGGCGCTGAACTGGGCCCAGTACTTGATCGGCGTTGCGGGCTGAAACTATATGCATCCAATTGGGTCTCCGGCGAAAAGGAGAAGCACTTATGACCCAAATGGATGAACCAATTCAGGATCAAGACCAGAACCGCGAAGTTGCGGCGGGATATTTCCGCAGCTTTAAACAAGCCGAAAAGGCCGTGATCGCGCTGCGCCAAGCGGGATTTGCCCAGATTGGCGTCGCCTCGCGCAAATCCCAGGATGCCGAGAAGCTGGCCGAGAAAACCGATGCCAAGGCCGGGCTGGCGGTCACCGCCGCCAGCGGCGCCGTGCTGGAGGAAAGCGGGGGGGAGAGCGACTACGCCGATCCCCAGGACGTCGAAGCCTCACTGGTGGCGGCGCACATTCCCGAGATCCAGGCCCGGAACTTCCAGCAGCAACTGCAGGACGGCGGGGCGCTGGTGACGGTGCAAACCGTGGCGGCCAGAGCCGCCGAGGCGCGGCGCCTGCTGGAATCCGAGGGCGCCGAGAGCGCCAGTGATTCCTCCGCGCCAGCCGATGCTCGGGTCGCTGAACCGGCGCCCAGCTCGGCTACCCTACCTGCTGAAACCGGAAGCCAGCGCGTCATCCGCCTCCACGGGGAGCTGCTGCGCGTCCATAAGGAACGGGTGCAGCGCGGCGAGGTGCGTTTGAGAAAAGAAGTCGTTTCTGAGCAGCAGAACATGACCGTCCCCGTCAGCCACGAGGAGGTGGTGGTGGAGCGGATGCCCGCCGCCGAGGGTGCGCCGGCTGCCAACGTCTCCGCTGGCGGGATCGGCAGCGAAGCCGAGGAAATACGGATTCCACTCAGCGAGGAGAGGGTCTCCGTGGAAAAACAGCCCGTGGTCACCGAGCAGGTGCGGGTGGGCACGCGGGAGGTGC
Source organism: Terriglobales bacterium (assembly GCA_025451775.1). GTDB lineage: Bacteria > Acidobacteriota > Terriglobia > Terriglobales > SCQP01 > SCQP01. The sequence continues at coordinate 8,909 of JANWJU010000001.1, read as the reverse complement.
AGGGCGCCGAATCGGTCCACGAGGAGCTCAAGCACGAGGAGCTGAACGTGGAGTCCGAGGGTGAACTCACGCCCGAGGAGCAGCAAGAGCTGCGCGCCCGGAACCAGCAACCCCGGCGCGCGGCTTAGGTCACCGTGCCGGTGGAGTTGGCCCGCGCCCCGGAGCCCCCCGGCCAGCGCCGCCGGCACCGCCGCGCCTCTCCGTCCCCGCCGGCAGCGTGAAGTTGTCGGCGGGGACATCGGCGTTGATCTGGATTGAGGCGATCTTCCGCTCCCACTTCTGGGAATGGCTGGCGAAGGTGATGTCGTAGGGCAGCGTAACCCCGCCTCCCGCGGCGCGGTAGTCGCTGAAATCGATTTGCAACGGCAGCGGTCCGATAAAGGTCGGCGTGCCGGTATCGATGCGGAGCAGAAGCCCGGAGGTGGCGTCAAAGGAGTAGCGGCTGTTCACACCGCCCTCCCCCGGAACGAACATGATGTAAACCGAGTGCGTATCCATCGGCACCGGGCCGAACACGCGCGCCTTGCTCACATCCACATGCGCCGCCGGATACAGGCCGGCTTCGGCCTGCAGTAGCGTGGCCGCCTCGCCCTCGGCCGGGCGCGAGCCGAAACGCGGATTCCAATTGAAGAACTGCGAACCATCGAAGCCGGATTTTCCCGCGGCGCCGTCACTGATGATGAACTTGTCACCGGAGCGCGTGATGGTTTCGTCGGCGCTGCCGGTGGCGTTCACGCGGCTGGCGGTGACGAGTTCGCTGTGGACGGCGGCCAGGGCTGAGGCACCCCCCAGCGCTTGCGTGTACTTATCGAGAATTTGCTGTGCCGCCGGGGCATTGCCGCGGCCCCGCCGGCCGCCCGGCCCTTGCGCCGCCGGCGCCGCACCGGGGGCGGGAAAGGCGGGAGGCGGGGGCGGAGCGGTAAGGACCGCCGCCACGCTCAAGGCGCTGTCCGGGCGTGACGAACCCCGGTGACAGGTGTAGCAGGTCACTTGGGGACGGCCGTTGAAGGTGTCCTTATTGATGGCGAAGACCATCTTCACCATCCGCCGCGCGGTCGCCTTTTGCGGCTTGACGTCGGCGTCAAAGGGAAAGGCGTGGCAAAACGTGCACTGCACCCCCAGCGAGTCCGCGAAAAACTGCATGGTCGAGCGCAGCTCGCTCGCCGGCAGGCCCTGGAACACCTGGATGTTCTTGTAGACCTGCTCGGCGGTCTTCTCCGGCGCCGCGGCGGGAGCGGCAGCCGTAGCGGGCTGCTGCGCGGTCAGCAGGGAGGCGCCCAGCAAAACAGCGGTGGCAAAGAGAGAGGCGGGGTGAACAGCCATGGCGGTGAGATTCCTGGCGGCGTTAGAAGATGCGAATCATTACCGCCGGCGCCGCCGGGCGGCCCAGCCGGGTTTGTTCTGCTGCCGGCCGCGGCCCACGGCCAGCGCATCGGCGGGCACATCTTCGGTGATGACGGAGGCGGCGGCAATGAACGCCCCGTCACCCACGGTGACCGGCGCCACTAAGGTCGCGTTGCTGCCCACGAAGCTGCCGCTGCCGATCTGGGTGGGGTGCTTGTGATTGCCATCGTAATTGCAGGTGATGGCGCCGGCGCCGATATTGGTGTCCTCACCCACGGTGGCATCGCCCAGATAGGTGAGGTGGTTGGCCTTGCTGCGGGCGCCGAGGCGGGTGTTCTTCACCTCGACGAAGTTGCCGACATGCGCTGCCGCGCCGATCACCGCCCCCGGGCGCAGGCGGGAAAACGGTCCGATTTGAGCGCCCGCTTCGACCCGCGCCGACTCCAGCACACTATAAGGACGCACCACCACCCCGTCGCCCAGCTCACAGTCGGTGAGGATGGAGCCCGCGCCGATGCGGCAATTTTCACCGATCTTGGTTGTCCCCAGCAGCCTCACCCCGGGTTCGATCACGGTGTCCATGCCGGCGGTCGCGCCGGCATCCACATCGATGGTCTCGGGATTCTCCAGGCTCACTCCCGCCGCCATGAGCTGGGCGGCTTTGCGGCGGCGCAGGCGGCGGTCGAGCTGCGCCAGCTCGGCGCGGTCATTCACCCCGAGACACTCGTCGGGGTCAATGAGCGGGAGGGCGGCAACGACTTCGCCGGCGCCGGCAAGGAGGGCCACGACGTCGGTCAGGTAGTACTCGCCGTGGGGGTTATCACGGCCCAGCCGCGCCAGCGCCAACCCCAGCGTACTCGTACGAAAGGAGTAAAAGCCGGCGTTCAGCTCCCGGATTTGGGCCTGCTCGGGAGTGGCCTGACGATCTTCAACGATGGCCAGCACCCGTTCGGGGTGGGCTGCATGGCGGATAATGCGGCCATAGGGGCGGGGTTCGGCGGGGGAGGCGGTGGCCAGCACCGCGGCCGCCTCGGACGCGGCGGCGTCATCGACGCCGCCGTCGCCGGCGAGCGCGGCCACGGTCGCCGCCGACAGCAGCGGCATATCGCCGTTGAGCACGACCAGGCGTTCGTAATCCCGCCACCAGCCCGCGGCCACCTGCACGGCGTGGCCGGTGCCGAGCTGCGGCTCCTGCACGATGACCTGTGGTGCGCCCGCGGGCGCTCCCAGCGCGGCCCGGACTTGTTCAGCGCCAAAGCCGGCCACCACGGCGATATCGGCGGCGGCAAAACCGGCCCCGCGGGCGGCGCCGAGCACGTGGCCGAGCAGCGTGTCACCGCCGGCCCGGTGCAGGACTTTGGGGAGGCGGGAGCGCAGACGCGTGCCGCGTCCGGCGGCGAGAATCAAAACCGCGGTGGTGGACATGGGGCGGATGGAGTGGGCCGTCACCGGCCGGGCCTTAGCTTTCCGGGTACAGGATCTCCGTGAAGCGGGGATCGTCGGCGAGCGTGGCGAAGTCCCGGTCCTGGCGCGCGATGGCGCGGTAGTGCGCATCGCCGCGAATCGCTTCCTGCAGGTGCACCAGCGCCGCCTCGGGATCGTGCGTCTGGGCGCGCAGGCAGGCGAAGGCATAGGCCAAGTGCGGTCCCTGCACCCCCGCCCGCAGCGCCTTGGTCAGCAGCTCCTCGGCTTCCTGATACTGCGCTGCGTTCATGCGCACGATCGCCTGGTGATAGTACTCATCCGGGGCCTGCGGCGCGGTGTGCTTCTCCAGGCGCCCATTGCAGCTATTGAGGTGCAGCGCGGCCCGGTCGGCCAGCTCCCGCACGCCGCCGGCACAGACCTTTTCAAATAGGGGCTTGGCCCGGTCAAACTTCTGCTGGCCAAAGAATTTCATCGCGGCGGCATATTGTTCCAACGCACTTTGATACTGGGGATCGGACGGGCGGGCAACTCCGGTGCTCATGGCTGTATTAAGCGGCAATCCCTCGGCCGCGTCAAGCGGCGTCAAGCCGCAGGCGCGGCTTGTTGCAACGCGGGCTCGCCGCCCGCTTCTGCTCGCGCCGGAGCGGGGGCCCTGTCGCCCCGCTCCCGCGCTGCGCTCGGGGCGTCGCGGGAAGTGTATGATGTAGGCGCGACTGCGGATGAGCCTTTCATGTTCGATCAGGTGCCCACCTTACTGGAGAGGCTGTTTCTGGGACGCAGCATCCCGCGGCGCGCGGCGCTGGCGCATCACATGCCGCGCTGGCTGGTGGAACGCATCCAGCGCGCCGAGTTTCAGCGCACGCTGCAGCGCGCGCAAGCCCTCAGCCCCTACTACCGGCGCCGCTTCGTCGAGGCCGGCATCGAGGCGCGCGCCCTCCAACGCATTCAGCGCCCCGGCCAGCTCGGCGATTTCTTTACCACCTCGGCCGATCTGCGCACCTGCGACACCCGCGAGTTCCTGTGCGCGCCCCCGCAAGCCGGCTTCGAAACCACCGGCACCACCGCCCAGAACAAGCGCATCTACTTCTCCAACGAGGAGGTCCACGACATCGGCTTCGAGGGCGCGGTGGGGCTGTGGAACCTTGGCCTCCGCCCCGGCGACCGCGTGGTCGACGCCTTCGATTACGCCTTCTGGAACGCCGGCATCACCCTCATGCACTCGCTCAACGCGGTGGGGTGCTTCCACATGATCGCCTCCAAGCTGGAGCCGGGCGAGTTTTACCGCCGGGTGAAGGAATACCAGTTCAACGTGCTGGTGGTGGACACGGCTTGGCTGGTGAGCCTGACCGAGATTGCGCAGCAGCAGGGCACATGGCCGGTGAAATTCATCCTTTCGGGTAGCGAGAACATGAGCGAGACCACCCGCGGCTGGGTGGAATCGGTGTGGAAAGCCAAGGTCTACCAAGCCTACGGGCAGACCGAATCGCTGGGCGCCAGCGGCATCGAGTGCCCCGCCCAAAAGGGTTACCACCTCAACGAGTTGAACTTCCTGTTCGAGATCATTAACCCCAATGCGGATGGGTTCGGGGAGCTGGTGTTCTCCACCCTGACCCGCAAAACCATGCCGCTGGTGCGCTACCGCTCCAACGACATCACCCGCTTCCTGGATGATGCCGAGCCCTGCGGCTGCCTGCTGAGCTGCTTGCGGCGCGTGGACAAGATTCAGGGCCGGGGCGACGAGATCGTCTCCTGCGGCATGGGCATGATCAGCCCCTGGATTTTTGAGCGCTGGTTGGACGCCGCCGGCGAATCCGGACTGGGCGCGCGCCTGGCCGACGACTGGCAGGTCGCGGTGCTGCAGCCGGGCACGCGCGACATCATTGAGCTGCGCCTGGAACTGCGCGAAGAACTGCGCGAAGAACTGCGCGAGGGCGCCGCCGCGGGGAACCGCGGGCTGGAAGAGGAGTTGCGGCAGGGCCTGATGGCCCAGTTTGAGCGGATTTTTCCCTACTACTTCAAGAACCTGCACATGGGTCTGTTTGACCTGCGCGTGGTGTTCCTGCCCCGGGGCACGCTGCGCGGCCCCAGCGCGGGCACGCGGCGCAAACTGCGCCGCGTGGTCGACGAGCGCATGCCCCAAGCCGTGCTCGCCGCTCCCTGAAGCCGCTGGACGTGCCGGCGTTCAATTAAAGCCCTTTAATCCTGTTTTAACAGACCGTTAACCTACGCTCAGACACAATGTACAGCGGAGGAGAGGACTTCATGACGGATTCACCCTCGAAACGCGGCGCCGCAAGCCGCAAGGCTGCTCCCGTAAACCATGGCGGCGGGACGGGCGCCCCACGCTTGGGCGTCCTGCTGGTCGGCATGGGCGCCATCTCGACCACGCTGGTGGCCGGCGTGGCCGCCGTACGCCAGGGCTTGGCCCGGCCCTACGGCGCGCTTACCCAACTGGCACTCATGCCGCCGCCGGATGGAGCCCGCGGAGCGCAGGTGCCGCTGGCCGAGTACCTGCGCCTCACCAAACTGGACGATATCGTCTTCGGCGGCTGGGACATCAACCCCGGCACCGCTTACGATCTCGCCGCCGCCTCCGGCGTGCTGGAGCCGCAGTTGCTGCAGGCGGTGCGGCCCGCCCTCGATGCCGTCCAGCCCATGCCCGGCATCCATGACCCCCGCTATTTGCGCCGCACCGAGGGCAAGCGGGTAAAGGCGGAGACCAACAAGTTCGAGCAGGCGGCGGCGCTGCGCGCCGATATCCGCGACTTCAAAAAGCGGCACAATCTCGCCCAGATCGTGGTCATGTGGTGCGGCTCGACCGAAGTCTTCCTGCCGGTGGGTCCGGCGCACCAAAGCGTGCGCATCTTCGAGACCGCGATGCGGGAGAACGAGCCCACCATCGCTCCCAGCATGATCTACGCCTACGCCGCCCTGCAGGAGGGCTGCAGCTTCGTCAACGCCACCCCCACCCTCACCGTGGATCTGCCGGTGATGAAGGAGCTGGCGGAAAAAAACGGCTGCCCCATCAGCGGCAAGGATTTGAAGACCGGGCAGACGCTGCTCAAGACCATCCTGGCGCCCGGCATCCGGCAGCGCATGCTGGGGCTGGCGGGGTGGTTCTCGACCAACATCCTGGGCAACGGCGACGGCGCCACCCTGGACGACCCGGCGGCCTTCCGCAGCAAAGAGGAATCCAAGCTCTCGGCGCTGGGACACATCCTGCAGCCGGAGCTGTATCCGGAACTCTACGGCAAACTCTCGCACGTGGTCAAAATCAATTACTATCCGCCACGGGGTGACAACAAGGAGAGCTGGGATAACATTGACATCGTAGGCTGGCTGGGCTACCCCATGCAGATCAAGGTGAACTTCCTCTGCCGGGATAGCATCCTGGCCGCGCCGCTGCTGTTGGACTTGGCGCTGCTGAGCGCCGCCGCCCAGCGCGGAGGCGAGAGTGGCGTGCTGGAGTGGCTGGGCTTTTACTTTAAGAGCCCGCAAACGCTGCAGGGCAAACCGGAGCACGATCTGGCGGTGCAGTACAACCGCCTGCAAGAGGCGTTCCGCGCCCTGGCGCCCAAGCTGGAGAAGGCGCCGGCGAAAGCGTCCGGCGCGCGCACCGTGCGCGTGTAAGGGCAGGTCAAGGAAAAGCCCCGTCTCTGGCGGGGCCCAAGGCACCCCGCCAAGCGCGGGGTGCTGGTGTGGATAAACCGCGGGCGGCGGTAGCTGGGCGCCCGCGTGCATTGATCGAAACTGCCGCCGGCGCACGAGCGGGGCTCACGGGCCCCGGCCTCAGGAAGAGGGGCGCCGGCGGCCCAGCGGGCGGCGAGTTCGCGCTGCGCTGTTCCAGCAGGGCGAAGATGCCGGGGGCCGCGATAATTTATGCCTGAACAAACACTGACTGGCAAAGTGGCGTTGGTCACCGGAGCGGCGCGCGGCATTGGCCGCGCCATCGCCCTGCGCCTCGCCCAGGGCGGCGCCGACGTGCTCATCAACTACGTCACCAGCGAGGCCGCCGCCGCCCGCCTGGCCGAGGAAATCCGCGCCCTGGGCCGGCGCGCCGAGGTGGTCAACGCCGACGCCATCCACCCCGACGGCATCACCAAGCTCTTCCAGGCCGTCACCGAACACTTCGGGGTCCTGGACATCTACGTTAACAACGCCATCGACGTGGCCACCTATGGCCCCATCACCCGGCAACGGCTCGAGGGCTGGAGCCACACCCTCGACGGCAACACCAACGCCTTGCTGCTCAGCGCCCAGCGCGCGCTGCCGCTCATGAAAGGGCGGCGCGGCAAGATCCTCAGCCTCTCCAGCTTGGGCTCGCAGCACTATATCCCCGGCTACGCCTCCATCGGCGTCACCAAGGCCGCCACCGAGGCGCTCACCCGCTACATGGCGGTCGAACTGGGACGCTACGGCATCAACTGCAACACCCTGTCGGGCGGCCCCATCGATACCGACGCGCTCAAGCTGTTCGCCAACTACCCGCAGATGAAAGAGGCCTGCGAAAAACTCTCGCCCGCCGGGCGCATCGGCACCCCGGAGGATTTGGCCGAAGTGGCCGCCTTCCTGTGCTCGGATAGCGCCAACTGGATTTACGGGCAAACCATCATCGCCGACGGCGGGCTCTCCCTGCTCAGCGTCGGCTAGCAGTCCACTCCACTCGAGGACCTATCTCCGATGCCCGACAATAACACTTCCAGTAACGCCGCCGAAGTTCTCATCATCCGCCAAACCGCCGACCGCGTGCTGGCCCAACGCCACGACGAGATTCTCGCCACCGTGCAGGGGGCGATCGCCGAGGTCCTGGGGCGGGAGGCCGACGAGGTCACCCCCACCAGTAGCTTGATGAACGACCTCAACGCCGAGTCGCTGGACTTCCTCGACCTGCTGTTCCGGCTGGAGTCGGCCTTCGGCATCAAGATTCCGCGCGGCGGCATCCAGCGCGCCACCCAGGGCTCGCTCACCGAGGCCGAGTTCCAGCAGAACGGGGTGCTGACCGAAGCCGCGCTGGAGCGGCTGCGCATCCTCATGCCCGAAGTCGATCCCGCCCGCCTCAAGACGGGACTCACGCCGCGCGAGATTCCGGCGCTGTTCACCCCGGAGACGTTCGCGCGCCTGGTGGCTTGGCGCATCGGCGAAATGGAAGCGGAGAAAGCCGCGGCCCCGGCCTCCACCCCCTCCACCGAGAAGGCGGCGGGCTGAGCCCGGTCGACCGGGTTCATCTCTCATCGGGGCACGACCGCGGCCATGCGTTATCTCCTTCTTGACCGGATCACGGAACTGCAGCCCGGCGCCTACGCCGTCGGCCGCAAGTGCGTCGCCATGACCGAGGATTACTTCACCGACCACTTTCCCGGGTTTCCCGTGGTGCCGGGGGTGTTGATCGTCGAGGCCATGGCCCAGCTCGCCGGCCGCCTGATCACCTACTCGGTGGCTGCTTCCGACGGGGAGGCGGGGCCGGTGTTGCCGGTGCTGCTGACCGTCACCAACGCCCGCTTCCGGCGCTTTGTGCGCCCCGGCGACACCATGGAAATCCGCGCCGATGTGATCGCCCTGACCGAAGGCGCCGGGCGCTGCAAATGCGCCGCGCGCGTGGGCGATACCCTGGTCGCCACCGCCGAGCTGATGCTCGGCTATGACACCGGATCCGGCACGGGCGTGATTCCTGCCGCTGCCCGCGAGGAGCTGGCGCGCTGGGCCGAGCAGGTGAACCGGAATTTGCTGGGTGACCTCGTGGTGACACGCCCATGAGCACCCGCGCCCCCTACCGCGCCGCCTCCGGCAGCCGCCGCGTGGTCATCACCGGCATGGGCGCCCTCACCCCGCTGGGACGCAGCGTGGGCGAAACCTGGGAAGGCTTGCAAAGCGGGCGCTGCGGCATCCACGCCCTGAGCTTGTTTGACGCCTCCACCTTCGAGACCCGCATCGGCGGCGAGGTGCCGGGCCACGATGTGGAGCAGGTGCGTCAGCAGGCGCCGCCGGCGCTGGCCGAGGCTCTGGACCGCAAAACCTCCTTTGGCTATGTGGCCGCCCTGGCCGCCTTCGCCGACGCCGGGCTGAACCCCGGCGACGCCGCCAGCGGCAAGCTCGACCCCGGCCGGCTGGGCCTCGCGCTCGGCACCGAAGGCCGGCGCGAC